>JANPBE010000571.1:0-7540 GCA_031430295.1 Phyllobacterium sp. | reverse complement strand
GCCGGGAGCTTTGAGCTCGATCAAGCGCTTCAAACGGTTATTACGGTTGATAACGCGACGATAAAGATCGTTCAAATCAGAGGTCGCGAAACGGCCACCATCAAGCGGAACCAAAGGACGCAGATCCGGTGGAATGACCGGGATGATCTTCATTATCATCCACTCAGGACGATTGCCAGATTCTAGGAAGTTTTCAACGATCTTGAGACGCTTTAGAAGCTTCTTCTGCTTCAATTCGGATGTAGTCGTCGCCAAGTCTTCGCGCAATTGGCCAGCGATCTTTTCAAGATCCATCGTACCAAGCAACTCTTGAATGGCTTCCGCACCAATCATGGCTGTGAAGCTATCTTGACCGTATTCTTCGACGGCCATCATGTGCTCTTCTTCCGAAAGCAGCGAATGCTCCTTCATCGGCGTCAGACCAGGCTCAGTGACCAGATAGTTTTCAAAGTAAAGAACGCGCTCAATATCCTTGAGTGTCATATCAAGCAGTGTGCCGATGCGCGATGGCAATGACTTCAAGAACCAGATATGGGCAACCGGTGCTGCCAACTCAATATGGCCCATGCGCTCACGCCGAACGCGCGACAGTGTAACTTCAACACCGCACTTTTCGCAGATAATGCCCTTATATTTCATGCGCTTGTACTTGCCGCATAGGCACTCATAGTCCTTGATAGGACCGAAAATACGGGCACAGAACAAGCCATCACGTTCAGGCTTGAACGTGCGATAGTTGATTGTCTCCGGCTTTTTAATTTCACCGAAAGACCAAGATAGAATCTTTTCCGGGCTGGCGATCGAAATCTTGATCGAATCGAACACTGGCGTCGGCGCAGATGGATTAAAAAGATTCATTACTTCTTGGTTCATACCGTTCTCCTTTTCGGGCTTTCGCCCTTTCGAGATCGAACGTTGAGCGGGGATACGCTCCAACGTCGTAAAATTTCAACTGGCCGTTAACGCGGCCTCACGCATTAGGGGGCGGCGCTTTCGCACCGCCCTACCCTTAGTTACTCAGCAGCGTCAGCAAGCCGCTCTTGGTGATCAATGATCGGCGCTGCTTCCAGCTCGACATTGAGACCCAATGAGCGCATTTCCTTGACGAGAACGTTGAAGCTTTCCGGGATACCGGCTTCAAACGTATCATCACCGCGAACAATGGCTTCATAAACCTTGGTACGGCCCGCCACATCATCTGACTTCACAGTCAGCATTTCCTGCAACGTATATGCCGCGCCGTAGGCTTCGAGTGCCCAGACTTCCATTTCACCGAAACGCTGTCCGCCGAACTGAGCTTTACCGCCCAGTGGCTGCTGCGTGACCAGCGAATACGGTCCGATAGAACGCGCATGGATCTTGTCATCAACCAAATGGTGCAGTTTGAGCATATAAATATAGCCAACTGTCACCTTACGGTCGAATTCTTCACCAGTACGTCCATCATACAAAGTCACCTGACCGGATTTTTCCAAACCGGCCTGAACCAGCATAGCATCAACGTCGGCTTCCTTGGCACCGTCAAACACCGGCGTTGCAATCGACACCCCGCGACGAACTTGCTCTGCCAAACGAATAACAGAGCTGTCATCATATGAGCGAACAGGCTCGTTACGATCATTATCCGGATACACGCTTTCGAGTGTGTCACGCAGAGGCTGGATATCAGCGTTTTTCTTATACGCATCAATCATTTCGCCAATCTTGTGACCCATGCCAGCACAGGCCCAACCAAGATGCGTTTCCAGAATCTGACCGACGTTCATGCGCGAAGGCACACCCAGCGGGTTCAGAACAATGTCAACATGCTCGCCATTGGCAAGGAATGGCATGTCTTGGATTGGAACAATCCGCGAAACAACACCCTTGTTACCATGACGACCGGCCATCTTATCGCCAGGCTGAATCTTGCGTTTCACAGCAACAAACACCTTGACCATTTTCATGACGCCCGGAAGCATTTCGTCGCCGCGCTGAACCTTTTCGACCTTGTCCATAAAACGCTGTTCAAGACGCTTCTTGCTATCGTCGTACTGGCCGCGCAGCGCTTCAATTTCACCCTGCACCTTTTCATCATCAACGGCGAACTGCCACCATTGCGAACGCGGATATTCAGCCATCACTTCAGGGGACAGTTTTCCACCCTTCTTAAAGCTTTTTGGACCGGACACCGGTTCCTTGCCGTTCAGCATATCAACCAAACGGCTGTAGACGTTGCGGTCAAGAATGGCCTGCTCATCGTCACGGTCCTTGGCCAAACGCTCAATTTCTTCGCGTTCAATTGCCATGGCACGCTCGTCTTTTTCAACGCCGTGGCGATTGAAAACACGGACTTCAACGATGGTGCCGTAAGTCCCGGGAGGCATACGCATTGAGGTATCACGTACGTCGGAAGCCTTTTCGCCAAATATCGCGCGAAGCAACTTTTCTTCCGGCGTCATCGGGCTTTCACCCTTTGGCGTAATTTTGCCAACCAGAATGTCGCCTGGCTGCACTTCCGCACCAATATAAACAATGCCAGCTTCGTCGAGGTTCTTCAGCGCTTCTTCCGAAACGTTTGGAATATCACGCGTGATTTCTTCAGGTCCAAGCTTGGTATCACGAGCCATCACTTCGAATTCTTCGATGTGGATAGATGTGAACACGTCATCGCGAACGATGCGCTCGGAAAGAAGGATAGAATCCTCGTAGTTGTAACCGTTCCAAGGCATAAACGCGACGAGCACGTTACGGCCAAGCGCCAAGTCGCCAAGATCCGTAGATGGACCGTCAGCAATAATATCGCCTTTTTCAATCCGGTCGCCAACACGAACCAACGGACGCTGGTTGATACAGGTGGACTGGTTTGAACGTTGGAACTTCATCAAACGATAGATATCAACACCAGACTTGGATGGATCGAGATCTTCCGTGGCGCGCAGAACTATACGTGTCGCATCCACTTGGTCAACGATACCACCGCGGCGGGCTGCAATAGCCGCGCCAGAGTCACGGGCAACGATTGATTCCATACCAGTGCCAACAAACGGCGCTTCCGCACGTACCAATGGCACGGCCTGACGCTGCATATTGGAACCCATCAAGGCACGGTTCGCATCGTCGTTCTCAAGGAACGGGATGAGAGCGGCGGCAACAGAAACCATCTGCTTTGGCGAAACGTCCATCAAATCCACGTTTTCGCGTGGAGCCATGATCACGTCACCCGCGTAGCGACAAATGACGAATTCATCGACAAAACGGCCTTCACTATCAAGCTCGGCGTTAGCCTGCGCCACGTGATGCTTCGATTCTTCCATTGCTGAAAGATAAGCCACATCAGTCGTCAGCTTGCCGTCCACGATCTTACGGTATGGGCTTTCAATAAAGCCATACTTGTTTACGCGGGCAAATGTTGCCAGCGAGTTGATAAGACCAATGTTCGGACCTTCCGGTGTTTCAATCGGGCAGATACGGCCATAGTGTGTTGGATGCACGTCGCGCACTTCAAAGCCAGCACGTTCACGGGTCAAACCACCGGGTCCAAGCGCCGATAGGCGACGCTTATGGGTGATTTCAGACAAAGGATTTGTCTGGTCCATAAACTGCGAAAGCTGTGACGAGCCAAAGAATTCGCGCACAGCAGCAGCAGCTGGCTTCGCGTTAATCAAATCCTGCGGCATTACAGTGTCGATTTCAATCGAGGACATACGTTCCTTGATTGCGCGCTCCATGCGCAGCAGACCGACGCGATATTGATTTTCCATCAACTCGCCAACGGAACGCACACGGCGGTTACCAAGATTATCGATATCATCAATTTCGCCCTTGCCGTCGCGCAGCTCAACGAGCGTGCGAACAACAGCAATTACATCCTCCTTGCGAAGAACGCGCGTTGTGTCTGGAGCATCCAGATCCAAACGCATGTTCATCTTCACGCGGCCAACAGCCGAAAGATCGTAACGCTCTGAGTCAAAGAACAGCGAGTTGAACATGGCTTCTGCCGTGTCCATCGTCGGTGGCTCACCCGGACGCATCACGCGGTAGATGTCGAACAGAGCATCCTGACGAGACTCGTTCTTATCCACAGCAAGCGTGTTCCGGATGTAAGCGCCGACATTGACGTGGTCGATGTCGAGAACTTCAATTTCGTCCAGACCTAAGTCTGTCAAAATCTTGTACTTCTTTTCGTCAATTTCATCGCCGGCTTCGAGGAAAATCTCGCCAGTCTGATAGTTGACGATGTCTTCGGCCAAGTATGTGCCGAGCAAATCATCTTCCGTCACACGAATGGCTTTCAAGCCTTTGTCAGAAAGCTGCTTGGCAGAGCGGATAGTCAGCTTCTTGCCAGCTTCCAGCACCACTTCGCCGGTGTCAGCATCAACAAGATCAATAACAGCCTTATAGCCCTTGAAACGCTCAGGGGTGTAAGGAACGCGCCAGTTTTCGCCTGCGCGGCTGTAGGTGAACTTGTTGTAGAACGTGGACAGAATTTCTTCGCTATCCATGCCGAGCGCCATCAACAGCGATGTTGCAGGCAACTTACGGCGACGGTCGATGCGGGCGTGAACCACGTCCTTTGCATCGAACTCAATATCAAGCCATGAACCACGGTAAGGAATAACACGCGCAGCGAACAGGAACTTGCCGGAAGAATGGCTTTTGCCCTTATCGTGATCGAAGAATACGCCCGGCGAACGATGCATTTGCGATACGATAACACGCTCGGTGCCGTTCACAACGAATGTACCGTTACCAGTCATCAAAGGCATGTCGCCCATGTAAACATCTTGTTCTTTGATGTCTTTGATGGACTTGGCTTGTGTATCTGGGTCTATATCAAACACGATTAAACGCAGCGTCACTTTCAGTGGCGCGGCGTAAGTCAAATCGCGTTGGCGGCATTCATCTACGTCGAACTTCGGTGCTTCAAATTCGTATTTAACGAATTCAAGCATCGCGGCGCCGGAAAAATCAGAAATCGGGAATACAGACTTAAATACCGACTGTAAGCCCTCATCCAAACGACCACCCTCTGGCTCGTCCACCATAAGGAATTGATCGTAAGAGGCTTTTTGAACCTCGATAAGATTTGGCATTTCAGCAACTTCGGGAATCTTACCGAAGAATTTGCGAACGCGCTTGCGGCCGTTGAACGAAAAGGTCTGAGCCATATACGCTCCTCGTAAAGTGCCCAAAAACGGGCGGACATCATGAAACCGGTGCAAAAATCAAGCAGCGGCCTTAGAACGGGATGAAACCCGTTTCCAAACCAGCAACGTCACTGCCGTTTGAAAAAGGGTTTCGCACACACTAGGGACAGTCTGGCGGGATACCCGCCAGACTGAAGTACAATTACTTAACGTCAACCTTAGCGCCGGCTGCTTCAAGCTGAGTCTTGAGCTTAGCAGCTTCGTCCTTGTTAACGCCTTCTTTGACAGCCTTAGGAGCGGCTTCCACCAGATCCTTAGCTTCCTTGAGGCCAAGACCGGTGATCGCGCGTACTTCCTTGATCACGTTGATCTTGTTCGGGCCGGCGTCGGTCAAAACAACATCAAATTCAGTCTTTTCTTCAACTGCAGCGGCTGGAGCAGCGCCACCAGCAGCAGCAGCAGCAACAGGAGCAGCTGCAGAAACGCCCCACTTTTCTTCAAGCATCTTCGACAAGTCAGCTGCCTCAAGGACAGTCAATGCCGACAATTCTTCAACGAGATTGGCAAGATTAGCCATTTTAGATTCCTTTTTATATACTAGGTTCGAATTGAGTTATGCAGCGAGGAACGACCTCATGCCGCTTCGTCCTTCCGGGCATAGGCTCCAAACACACGTGCGAGCTGACCCGCTGGTGCGCTGATGACCTGAGCAATGCGTGTCGCTGGCGTAGAAATCATGCCAACCAAACGTGCGCGCAGTTCATTGAGAGACGGCAAGGAGGCAAGAGCCTTCACACCATCTGCATCTAAGCCTGTTGATCCCATGGCACCGCCAAGAACAATGAGCTTGTCATTAGTCTTGGCAAATTCCACAGTCACTTTCGGAGCTGCAACGGGATCCGCTGCATAGGCGATAATTGTCATCCCTTTAAATAGGTCTGCAATTGCCGCCGACTCCGTGCCCTGAAGAGCAATTTTGGCGAGACGGTTCTTCGCAACTTTAACCGATCCACCGGCTGCACGCATTTTTGAACGATAATCGTTCAACTGCGCTACCGTTAGACCGGCATAGTGAGCCACCACAACTGAACCAGTCGATTTAAAGACTTCGTTCAGGCCTGTGACGAACTCGCGCTTTTCCGCTCTATCCACTGCCACTCTCCAGATAAGCAGACCGCACAATGCAGGTCTGCCGGGTTGCCTTTTGCCGCGCCCGGCTAACCGGTTGCGACGCTCTGAGGATCCTGTCCCCCTCGTGTCCGCATTGGCGCGGGCGGCGAAAGGCTGTCTGGGTTCAAACCGTAGTCTGCCGGTTTCCCGGCTCATTCGGCTATCCCCGTCTCATGTGGGTTCAAATGAATTATGGCCAAAGCCACCCACAATCTCGGACAGGACTTCCGGAAGTTGCCTTCCGAAAATCCGGGCTCTCATCAAGCCCGAAATTCTTTATAAAATCAGATTATTAGAACCTGATATTAAACAATTAAACGATCGTCAGCGACGATGCATCAATTTTTATGCCAACACCCATTGTCGAAGAAATCGAGACACGCTTGACGTAGTTACCCTTAGCACCGGTTGGCTTTGCCTTAATAACCGCATCAGCAAAGGCGCGAATATTCTGCGCCAAAGCCTCAGTTCCGAAGCTTGCCTTGCCGATACCGGCATGGATGATACCAGCCTTTTCAACGCGGAATTCAACTGCGCCGCCCTTGGAAGCCTTAACAGCACCAGCGATATCCATCGTGACAGTACCGACTTTAGGGTTTGGCATCATGCCGCGCGGGCCAAGAACCTTACCAAGACGACCAACGAGTGGCATCATATCCGGTGTTGCAATACAACGGTCGAAATCAATGTTGCCGCCGTTTACAGTCTCGAAGAGATCTTCAGCGCCAACAATGTCTGCGCCAGCGGCACGGGCTTCATCAGCCTTGGCACCACGTGCGAACACCGCAACACGAACAGTACGACCAGTGCCATTTGGCAAATTCACAACGCCGCGGACCATTTGGTCAGCATGGCGGGGATCAACACCAAGGTTCATTGCAATTTCAATGGTTTCATCGAACTTGGCAACAGCGCGTGTCTTTACCATGTCCAAAGCCGCTTCCAGAGCGAACGAGGAAACACGGTCAAGACCGTCATTTATCTTAGCTATACGTTTTGCTTGCTTTGCCATGATATCAGCCCACCACTTCCAGGCCCATCGAACGGGCAGAGCCTTCAATCATCAGCATTGCTGCATCGACGTCATAGGCGTTCAAATCTTTCAGCTTGGTCTCTGCAATCTTACGCACATCAGCGCGCGTCACACTGCCACCAGGTCCGCGACCAGGGGTCTTGGTACCGGACGTCAAACCAGCAGCCTTATTGAGAAGGAAGCTCACAGGAGGCGTCTTCATCGCGAA
>JANPBE010000570.1:0-24982 GCA_031430295.1 Phyllobacterium sp. | reverse complement strand
AATATTGACGCCAAGGCTATAGTTGCCGGATTTAACAATCGTGGCATGGCGCGCGGCCGCGAGAATTTTGGCGTCGTCATCCGGCGTGCAGCCTGTTGTGCCAATGATATGGACAATGCGGGCCTGTGCGGCGTAGGCGGCAAATTCTGTGGTCGCGGTGGGTATGGTGAAATCTAAGACGCCATCAGCATGGGCAAAGGCGCGTAGCGGGTCATCGGTAATCGGCACGCCAATGGGACCGATGCCAGCCACTTCGCCCGCATCCATGCCAATTTGCGGTGCGCCTTTGCGCTCCACAGCGGCATGAAGCACTGCGCCATGCAGAACCACGCCGTCCTTTTTGGCAATGGCGCGGATGAGCGCTTGGCCCATACGCCCTGCCGCGCCGACGACTACCAGCTTCAAATCACTCATTTTGGCGCACCCTTTGCGGCCCGTTTCACTTTTGGTTTCTCGACCGGCTTATCTTCGATCTGTTTGCCATTTTGCATGGCAAAGAAGCGGGCGTAAATACCATGTTTGGCGTTAACAAGCTGGTCGTGCGTGCCTTCTTCGGCAATCTGGCCGTCCATCAGCGTGATGATCTTATTGGCATGGATGATGGTGGAAAGCCGGTGGGCAATCACAATCGTGGTGCGGCCCTTCATGGCAGTTTCCAACGCCTGCTGCACCAGCCGTTCAGACTCATTGTCGAGCGATGATGTCGCTTCATCAAGCAGCAAGATAGGCGCATTGCGCAGCATGGCGCGGGCGATTGAAATGCGCTGGCGCTGGCCGCCGGAAAGCATCGTGCCGTTTTCACCCGCCTCAGTATCATAGCCATTTGGCTGCTCGACGATGAAGTTGTGGGCGTTGGCCAGCTTTGCCGCCGCTTCTACTTCGCTATCGGTGGCATCCGCGCGGCCAAAGCGGATGTTATCGCGGATGCTGCCTTCGAACATATAAGGCGCTTGACTGACATAGGCGATGGCGTTGCGTAGCGATTGCTTGGTCACAGTTTTAATGTCTGTGCCGTCGATCGAGATGGCACCGTTTGCCGGATCATAAAAGCGCAAGATAAGATTGGCGATGGTGGACTTGCCGGAACCGGAGGGGCCGACTATGGCCGTTGTTTCACCCGCTTTGGCAATGAAGCTAGTGGTCCGCAAAACGGGATTATCGGCGTCATAAGCAAAGTCCACTTTGTCGAAGCGCACTTCACCTTTGGTGACGATAAGCGGTTTGGCGTTTGCGCCATCCGGTTCGCGTGCCTTTAAGTCCAAAATATCATAGACCATCTGCGCGTTAACCAGTGCGCGGGTCATCGTCACTTGCAAGTTGGCAAGGCGGCGGGCGGGATCATAGGCTAACAACAAGGCCGTGATAAACGCGAATGTCGCGCCGGGCGGAATGGCTTGGTGCACGGCCCTAAAGCCGGAGTAGGCGATAACGCTGGCAACAGTCAGGCCCGCCAAAGTCTCGGCAATCGGGGCTGTGCGCTCGGAAATATTGGTGATTTTGTTGGCGCGGTTTTCAGCCGATTTGATCAAGCCGTCGACGCGAGCAACGATTGCGCTTTCCATCGTGTAGGCTTTAACAACCGCGACGCCTTGCGTGCTTTCTTGAATGGCCCCAAGTAATTTTGAATTCAGCACCACCGATTCACGCACCACACTGCGCACGCGCCGCGCCAGATAATTGACACCGAAAATCAGCGGCGGCGCGGCTGTGATGGTGAACAGCGAGAGCAGCGGGTCTTGATAAACCATCACGCCAATGAGGGCGACCAGTGTCATGAAATCGCGGGCGAAGCTTGTTAGCGTCACGTTGAGAATATCGCGGATACCGGCGACATTTTGATTGAGCTGCGCACTCAATGTGCCGGAGTGAGTACCGGAGAAAAACCGCATGTCGAGCGACATAAGTTTTTCCACCAAACGGCGCTGATAGCGGGCGGCAAGATTATTGCCGACGCGGGCAAAGATCACAGCCTGCATATAAGAAGCCAATCCACGAATGAGGAAGGCCCCGAAGACAGACGCGCTGATAATCAAAATAACATTTTGATTGCGCTCATAGAAAATCTTGTCGATCACATCGCGCATTATCCACGCTACGAAGGCAGTGGAGCCGGAAATCAGCAGCAAACAAAAAGTGGCGATAGCATAACTGCCCAAATAATCGCGGGCGTTTTCGCTGAATACCCGCTTTATCAGACCTTTTGCGTCCAAAGCAGGGGCTTTTGCCTGCGGCGTGATTTGTGTGACTACGCTCAACCGAAGTTTTCCGCCATTGTTCAAAACGTTGCCGATGCTGATAGTGCGCTTGGCTGGCAAAGGTCAAGCGCAAGAGGCTTAACGCGTCAAGTCTTAGGCAGCTAGTGTGTCCAACGACGCCCTTGAAGGTTCATGCCAAAATGGGCGGGAGCCTTGGCATAAGCGCCTAGCCCGGCCACAGCAGCGAGTGGATGCGTCACGACGAATATCGGCGTTTGCGCCATAAATTCATTGTGCGGCCCTTTGTTATCAAACTGCGAACGCATATCGCCCTCTGCCAAAACGCTTACGATTTTCTGCGCGATGCCACCGGATAAATAAACCCCGCCACGCGCCATAAATACCAGCGCCAAATCACCTGCATAGCGACCGAGAATGCCGGCAAAGAAATTGACGGCTTCCGTGGCTTGCGGGTCATTGCCTGCAAAAGCTGCCGCCGTTACCTGCGCCGGTTCGGTGACCGTTGTGGTGACATTTTCAACTGCGCAAACAGCGCGATAGACATTGACCAGCCCGCGACCGCAGAGAATTTGCTCGCCGGAAACCCGCCCGCCGATGGTTTCGATATGCGGGAATATTTCATAGTCGCGCTCCGAGCGCGGACCCACATCCATGTGGCCGCCTTCGCCCGGCACAGGATACCAGCGATCAGCGATTTTGATGAGGCCCGCAACGCCAAGGCCGGTTCCGGGGCCGAGCACCACGCGCGGCGCATCTTCAATCGCCGCGCCGCCGCCAATTTGCGTCAGATGCTCTTTGCCAAGCGAGGCAACCGCCAGCGCCTGCGCTTCAAAATCATTCAGCACGATAATATCGGTAAGGCCGAGCATATCCATCATCACATGCGGGCGCACCACCCACGGGCAGTTTGTCAGTTCAATCTCATCACCGCTTATCGGTCCGGCAATCGCCAAAATCGCCGTGCGTGGCTTCACGCTCGCCACCGGCAAGATTGCATCGCGAATGGCAACATCAATATTGGCAAAGCTGGCGGTCTGCACAGTATCGAACGACACAGGCTCGCTGTCTTTGGTCAGCAACAAAGCAAAGCGGGCATTGGTGCCGCCAATATCACCCACCAAAACCGGATATTCAAACTCGTTCACACCATCGCTCATGCACTTAATCAATCATCGCTAATATTACTATTCAGTTCTTAATTGTCTTCAATAAGGGCCGGACGCCAATTTGCAAGTAGTGTGCCCAAAAGCAAGGTGGCGGTTGCGCGGTTCAGCGCCATTGGAATGTCATAAACCAGCGCAAGGCGCATCAGCGCTTTCACATCCACATCATGCGGCATGGGAGTGAGCGGATCGACAAAGAAAATTAACGCGTCGACTTGGCCTTCCGCAATCAGGGCACCAATTTGCTGGTCGCCGCCAAGCGGGCCGCTTTTTAGGCGCACAATGGAAAGTTCCGGACAGGCTTCCTGCACCAAACCGCCCGTCGTACCGGTTGCCACAAAACTGTTGGGAGCCAGCAGTGCGCGGTGCGCCACGGCAAACTCCACCATGACGGCTTTTTTCTGATCGTGAGCGATAAGGGCAAGACGCAAAGGTTTGGTGTCCATGATGAGAAGATTAAAAACGCTTTTAATGCCTATATCCAAGCTTGGATGAGAAGAAAAGCGGTGCGGAATTCTTAAGCTTTGCCAATTGCAATCCGTGCGCCGCAATAGGCAGCGACGCCTGAGATAAAAGTACCCCAAGCAATATCCACCAGAACCAGATTGATATGCCAATCGCGCATGATGGTCCAACTAGTCATTTCATAGCAGGAATAGGCCACGAAACCCAAAACCGCGCCATTTATCAGCGCAATTTTCGGAGTTCCGGCCCGCAATGCAGGCAGTCCGCCAAGAAAAACCAGACCGAAAATATGGATGGCGTAAAACAGCACAGCCGGAATAAGGCGCAGACTATCCAGCATCAGCGGGCCAAGGTACGCCAAAAACAGCGGGCGCATCACAACGGGAATGACAATGGCATCCGCCAATAGAAGTACGGCAGCAGTGGTGAGGCTTAGAGTCCAAACCCTCATCGTTTCACATCCATGCTACATAAACCATTATTGCGCGCCATAAGTAACTTCGGCGGCAGATTTGGGCCCCGGTGCATCCAGAATTTGTGCGCATACTGGCGGCAAGTCAGCCAGCGTTATCGGCTTCTTTTTCACCGGTGGCTTGTCGCTTGGCTTTGGTTTGCGCCATGGCTCATCGGTAAACCACCATGCAAGTGCATCGCCGCAGCCATCGCCCTTCACAACCGGTTCTTGGCCCTTGCAGTTGGGCGAGTCTTTCGGGCAGGTTATGCGAATATGCATGTGGTAGTTATGCCCCCAGTAAGGTCGCACTTTCGATAGCCACCCGCGATCACCCGTGGCCGTTTCGCACAGTTTTTTCTTGATACCGGGATGCACTAATATCCGCTCAACGCGGGAATAGCTGGCGGCAGTTTTGATAATAGCCAATTGGCCAGGCGTCCACACATCCGGATCAACATAAAGGCTATCACCCTTAATCATGGAGGTGGCGGATATGTCTTCGCGCTCTTTCTTGGTGAGCTTGCGGGTCGGCATCGGGGTCAGCCATATGTCAGCGTCCAACCCAATCTGGTGGGAGGCGTGGCCGGTTAGCATCGGGCCGCCGCGCGGTTGCGAAATATCGCCAACAAGCAAGCCGTTCCAGCCCACTTTTTTACCATCAAGGGCAAGTCGTTCCAGCACTTTGATAAGATCGGGGTGTCCCCAATTACGATTGCGCGAAAGCCGCATCACTTGCCATGCAGGCCCGTCAACAGGAATAGCCACGCCGCCTGCCAAACATCCTTTCGAATAGAATCCGGCCGATGCCGGCTCGGTCAGGGCAGGCAGCTTTACGGCGCCAAATAGTTCTTTGGCGGGAGTCTTATCCTTGGCAAACCCTGTGCCTAAACTTGAGCCGAAAATAAGCGCGGCGCAAATAATCGTGCGGAACTTCAACATGCCACTCTCCAAAATCGATAGGATATAAGCCTTGGGTTATTATGGTTAGCGAATGGTTAATTTATGGCTAGTGCCGGCACTCATTTCGCCCAGTTTTTGGCGTTCCATAAAGCATCCATCGAAACACGATAATTCGGATAGCTAAATTCAAACCCCGTTTCACGCAGCTTCTCATTGGACACTTTTTTCACCTCGCCATAAAACGAGCGCGCCATTGGCGACATTTGTGCATCATCGTAAGCCACCTCCTCGGGCGGCACTATGCCCATCAGATTTGCCGCATATGTCACCACATCTTGCGGCGGCGCGGGCTCATCGTCTGTCACATTGAAAAGCCCGCCAGTATTTTTGGCGCTCAGATGCAGCACCGCCCGCGCAATGTCACTCACATGAATGCGGTTAAACACTTGGTTTGGCTTGATAATGCGCTTGGCGGTGCCATTGGCCAGATTGACAAATGTGTTGCGCCCCGGCCCGTAGATGCCGGACAGGCGCAGGATTGCCAGCGGCACGCGAAGGCTCGCACTAAAATTTTGCCACGCCTGTTCCGCCTCCAGCCGCTGCACCGAACGTTGCGAAACGGGCTTGCAAACCGTGGTTTCGTTTACCCACCCGCCATCATGGTCGCCATAAACGCCAACAGTGGACAGGTAGCCAATCCATTGCAGGTTTTTCAGCGCGTGGCTTAAGTGGTTACCAAGAACGGGAACCAGCGGATCGCCGCCATCATCGGGACCGATAGACATGACAAGATGCGTGACCGTTTCCAGCCGCGCCAAAACATCGGCACTAAGACTTGCCCCGTCAAACACAAACGGCGCAATTCCATGACCGCCAAGTTTTTCAAACTTGTCAGCGCTGCGCGTTGAACCCGCAACGGTATGGCCAGCCGCACTTAGCTGCCTGCCGATTTCAAGGCCGGAGAATCCTGCGCCAAAGATGAATGTGTTGGTCATGTGGTATCTAGTCTTCCTTGGGCCACTGCCCATCCGGCCAATCGCGCGCTGCGTGAATGACGCGTAGAATTATCAGCCGGTCAGTGTCAACAAGCTCAAACGCAATGATAAGCGAGGCCTTGCGAACATAGCGCTCATAAGTTCCCGGCACTTTTCCAGGCCTGCCTGTGGGCATATCGCGCAGACTGAGCACAGCATCCCCGAGCCTATCAGAAATTAAATCGGCGCCCATCGGGCTGCGCTCATTAATGTAGTCAATGTGGGCTTCCACGTCTTCTAACGCCCTCGGTGCCCAGATGATGGTACGCATCACGCCGCTTCAGTTTTTGCGGTCTTTTGAATATGGGCGCGGATGCGTGTCATGGCATCCTCATGCGAAACGCCAAGCCCCTGCTTTATCTGCGCCTGCGCTTCCAAAATCCCCGCAATCATCTTTTCTTCTGTTTCGACATAGTTGGCAATTGCCTCATGAGCCAGAAATGACTTCGAACGCCGCGTTACCGAACCAATCGCATCCAGCCGGTTTTTCAAATCCTGACTGAGGCGCACTGTCACTGTTGTATCGCTCATGGAATTACCCTTTGTGGCTTTGTGCACATGTTAGCAACATTGCGGTTCCCGTGTAAATCTATTTCACAACCTATGACGATTTCCGGCTTTCCTTAGCGCGCCGAATGCCTTACCGCTGTGATCATTGAGGGACCAATGAACAGCGGATTCTTAAAAGAGCTACGTGTCACGCGCCGCGCTTTTGCCACTTTGGCAACGGTGTTGTTGCTGTTGCCGCTACTTTTTGCGCTACTGCCGCGCCCTTCTATTACTTCCGCTGACAGTATCGCGGAACTCACCGGCAGTTCCATCTGCTCCAGCTACGCCGATCCTGTGGGCGACCATCGCGGCAAGCGGGATAAGGAATGGCCGTGCCAGAACTGCCTGCCCGGCAGCATGGTTTCCGCGCTTGGCGCGGTTGCAGAGCCCGTGGTCCTGGCGCTTCTGGCACCGCAAACCACTCGTGGGCAGTTGCTTCACGCCGATGAACTGCGCCTTGTCTCGCAAACAGGCCGAACTAATAACCCTGCCCGCGCACCGCCCCTATCCCTTTGAACATAATCACATAACCATGGCCGCCCTCGTTCTCTGAGGCGGTTGCTTTGTATTATTTTCAAGGGGAATTCCCATGACAACTACCACTTTTGCCACGGACACACCGTCCGCCTTTGGCATTAAACTGTATCGCGCCGTCTGGCGCTGGCATTTTTATGCCGGACTTATTGTCGTTCCGTTTTTAACATTCTTGGCCTTAACCGGCCTCATCATGCTCTATGGTAATTCAATCGACACATTTTTAGGGCCAAAATATCACGTCGCCTCAGGCGGGGAACGCGCCAGCGCCATTGCCCAAGCACTGGCGGCAAAGACATCAGTGCCGGGCGGCAAGGTGTCATTGTTTGTCAGTCCTCCAAGCGATGATATCGCCAGCTATTTCATCGTCAAGGCTGGCGAGGCCCAAACTGTCGTCGTTGTCGATCCGCATGGACCCAAAATTCTCGCCAGCTATTCGCGCGATAACACATGGTTCAACTGGGCCAGCGGGCTGCACGGCACCATGTGGATCGGCGCTATTGGCGACCGCATTTTAGAAGTAGCGGCAGGCCTTGGTATCATTCTCGTCATAACCGGCTGTTATCTCTGGTGGCCACGCGATGGTCGCGGCATTGCGGGCGCATTGCTTCCACGCCTGTCGCTCAAAGGCCGCGCACTGTGGCGCGAGCTGCACAAGTCCATAGGCTTTTGGTTGTCCATTGTTTTGCTGTTCTTCTTCATCACTGGTATGTCATGGACCGGTATATGGGGCGCTAAATATGTGCAGGCTTGGAGCACATTTCCCAGCGCCAAATTTGATAATGTGCCTTTGTCAGACAAAACCATGGCGACATTAAATGGCGGTGCCTTGAAGGAAGTGCCGTGGCCGTTGGAGCAGACAAAACTTCCCGCCTCTGGTTCGCAGGCCGGTGTCACTGGCGTCCCCGCAGGCCAACCGGTCAATCTCAATACAGTGGCAGATTTCGCCAAGACCTTCGGCTTTGATGGCCAGTTCCGCGTCAACCTTCCAGATGGCGTAGAGGGCGTCTTCACCGTATCAGCTGACTCAATGGATGGCGATACAGCCAATCCGTTTGGCGATCATACAGTCCACATCGACCAATATACCGGCAAGGTTCTGGCCGATGTTGGCTTTGCCGATTATAGTCTCGCCGGTAAAAGCATGGCCGCAGGCATTGCGCTGCACCAAGGCAATCTCGGGCTTTGGAACACGCTGCTTAACACTGTGTTTTGCTTATGTATCATTTTCCTCAGCGTCTCCGGCGTGGTGATGTGGTGGAAGCGCCGTACTGTCGGCACACTAAGCGCGCCACAATACCCGCGCGATTATCGCATCCCGAAGGCCATTCTGGTGATTGGCATTTTGGTGTGCGTGGCCTTCCCGCTGACGGGTATCGCCGTTGTGCTATTCGCCATCATCGACTTCTTTTTGCCTAAGCATATGAAGGAAGCTGGTGTGATGGGCTGACGTACATTGCCCTTCCCTTTCCTTGTGGAAAGGGAAGGGCAAGCATTCTATCCCAGCTCACCCAGCGCCCAGCTTGCTGCTTCGCGCACGACCTCATCCTCATCATTAGCCAACTGACGAACGGAACCCGCCAACTCCTTATCCCCGCTATTACCAGCGGCGATAAGCACATTACGGATGAACTGATTGCGCCCGATGCGCTTGATCGGCGAGCGCGAAAAGTGGGTCCGGAACTGCTCGTCGTCCAAGGCCAAGAGAGAGGCTAAACTTGGCGCGATCAAATCGTCCCGCGCCACCAGCTTTGCCTCTTTTGAAATTTGTGCGAACTTGTTCCACGGACAGGCGGCCAAGCAATCATCGCAGCCATAAATCCTATTGCCTATCGCTTTGCGAAATTCGTGCGGGATGGGTCCGGCGTGTTCAATCGTCAAATAGGAAATGCAGCGCCGCGCGTCCAGTTGATAGGGAGCGGGAAACGCATTGGTCGGGCAGGCATCAAGGCAGGCACGGCAAGAGCCGCAATGATCGACCTCTGGCCTATCCGGTTCAAATTCATAGCTGGTAAAAATCGACCCGAGGAACAACCACGAGCCATGCTCGCGGCTGACCAGATTTGTGTGCTTACCCTGCCAGCCTAACCCTGCGCTCGCGGCCAGCGGTTTTTCCATCACCGGCGCAGTGTCCACAAACACTTTGACCCCATGCTTAGTCTTCGCCTTGAGCCTTCCGGCAATGCCCTTCAGTCGCCCCTTCATCAAATCATGATAATCGCGGTGGCGGGCATAAACCGAGATAGAGCCAACCTTGGGGTTGCCAAGATTTTCCAGCGGGTCGGTGTCCGGTCCATAATTCATCGCCAGCATGATAATTGACTTGGCTTCTGGCCACAGCGCATTCGGATTGGTGCGGCGCTCAAAGGCTTCCTCAAGCCAACTCATCGAGCCATGGAAACCTTGATCCAGAAAATTTGCCAGCTTGTCGCGCGTATCGCCAACCGATTTTGCACTCGTGATACCGACAACGCAGAACCCGTGCGCCTCCGCATCACGTTCGAGCACTTGCCGCACGTTCCGCGCATCCATCTCGGGCGGCCGGCGCACGCTTTTCGTATCATCTTCGAGCGGTTTACGATCGCCCGTCATAGGGGTTAAAAGTCCAGATCAGCATAGTGCGAGGACGGCGCAATGCCACGAACGCGGTCCGCCAAAAGTGGCCTGAAAGAGGGGCGTGATTTCACCCGCACATACCAATCCTTGGCCGCGCTCGCATCCTTCCAATCCACCTCGCCAATGTAATCGAGTATGGAAATTGCCGCTCCTGCCGCCAAATCCGCATAGGAAAAGCGGCTTCCCGCCAGCCAATTGCGCGTTCCGGCCAGCCAGTTGAGATATTTCATATGTTGCTTGATATTGGCTCTAGCCGCCCGAATTGCCGCGCTATCAGGCGCACCGCCGCCCTCTTCGGCCGTCATGAGCAGCTTGAAAATGCGTTCGCGCACCAAATGCCGCGTCACTTCATTTTCCATTTTGCCCAAGAACCAGTCGCAAAGCCGCCGCGCTTCCACCCGTTCAAACGGGTCTTCCGCCAAAAGCCGACGTTCCCGTTTCAAAGCGCCTCTGGTCTCGTCCAAATACTCGGCAACCACCATGGCACCGGGAATAATCTGGTTTCGTTCTGCTACCAGCACCGGAATTGTGCCGGCTGGATTGATGGATAAAAATTCGCGCCGCCGCACCCACGGCTTTTCCTCAACCATGTCAAATTCAACGCCATATTCGCCAAGTCCCAACCGGACAAAACGCGAATCTGTGGACATAATATGGTGAAAAAGTGTGAGCATCAGGCCTATTTTGCGAACATTACATAGAATTATACCCGAAAATCGCCGCATGACGTTTCAGGTTGTTAGTTACCCAGCTATAGGGGGAAGTGTCGATTCTGACAAGCAACTGTCATATCCAAATGCCGAATTGGCGGGATAAAATCAAACGGAGCCACCATGGCAACTGGGACTATTACTGAAGCCATCATCTTGGGTGTTTTGGAAGGGCTGACTGAGTTTATCCCGGTGTCTTCAACCGGCCATGTGCTACTGGCGGGGCATTTCCTAGGCTTTAACTCTACAGGCAAGACCTTTGAGGTTCTCATCCAACTTGGCGCTATTTTGGCGATTTTGGCGGTTTATTTTCAACGTTTGCTGAAAATTGTGATGGATTTGCCCGGTGATAAGCGCACCCAGCGCTTTGTTCTCGGTGTTTTGGCGGCCTTTCTGCCTGCCGCTATTCTTGGCGCTTTGATGCACGATTTCATCAAATCCTACCTGTTTGAATCGCCAAAGCTCATCTGCACGATGCTTATTTTGGGCGGCTTGATCTTGATGGCGGTGGATAAAATGAGCTTCAAGCCGCGATATACTGACATTATGGATTACCCGCTGTCGCTTTGCTTCAAAATCGGCCTATTCCAATGTCTGGCCCTGATTCCGGGTACATCGCGCTCCGGGTCCACCATCGTCGGCTCACTTTTGATGGGCACAGACAAGCGCTCGGCTGCGGAGTTTTCATTCTTCCTCGCCATGCCCACAATGGCGGGAGCGTTTGCTCTGGACCTGTTCAAAAACCGTCATGAACTCTCAATGGACGATAGTCTGCTCATCGCCATTGGCTTTGCTTGTGCCTTCATTGTTGCGCTGATTGTTGTCCGCACGGTGCTGGATTTCGTCTCGCGCAACGGCTTTGCGTTCTTCGCCTGGTGGCGCATTATCGTCGGCGCGGCGGGTCTTGCCGGGCTTTATGCCTTCGGCTGATAAGCCATATAGCCTTGGCACAAAAGATCCAGCGCCGAGGCACTCACGCACATCGCAAGGCAGGCGATAATGGCCAAGGCCAAGACAAAGGCTTGCGCGGGTAAGCTCTCACTCGCTCTAGTCTCACTCCATCCCGTTAAGGTTAAAAATAGTTTAACATAAATCCAATCCCGCTACGTGATAAACCGCATACAACACGGCGTTTCATCGTCGTTTTGGGGTGGGCAATGCAATTTCGAATTTTTAGTGTCTGGCGCTTATTGGCCGCCTTTTTGGTAATGGGATACCACTTTTCTCATTATGGCCCGCAAGGGTTTGAAGATGTGCTGCGTTGGTATGAGCGGCTCATGCCGCTGCTGGATATGTTTTTTATGATATCGGGCTTCCTGATCTTTGCGCGCTACAGCGATAAAATGACGAGCCTACCCGCGTACGGCTCCTATCTTTTCCGTAGGCTTGCACGGCTCTATCCACTGCATATCATGACCACTGGTTTCTTCGTATTGGTTGGCCTTGCTGTTTCGAGCGGGTTCGTTCAATCCCATGGCAGCTTGGGCGGCCATGAGCGTTATGACTGGTCGCAGCTTCCCTCTAATATTTTTCTTATTCAAGCTTGGGGCATCTCCGACGCGTTGACATTCAATTATGTCTCATGGTCGCTGTCTGCGGAGTGGTTTTGCTACCTGGTACTGCCAATAATCGCTCTATTTAGCCGGAAAGCCGGAATTACCGGCCTTTTCTTGCTCTTGGCAATGGTGGTGACTGCACTGCAATATTTGGCACTTTCAAAGCAATTTCCCTATGACGCGTGGATGCATGCCAGTACATGGGGCGCCTATCGCGCGTTTGCTGATTTCACAATTGGTGCCATTGTCTCAAGGTATGTTGCACGGTCGCAATGGGCTCTAAAGTCGCCTCTACCGGCTTGGCTCACTATGATTACCGCCTGTTTTGGTATGCAATATGGCGTACCGCCATATATGACGTTGATACTATTGGCATTTGGTCTGTTCTTGGCGGCCATCAGTGAGCGTAATGCACCGGAGCGTTCGGCTTGGTTGGACATGATCGCGCCGTTGTCGAACGTCTCATTTGGTATCTATTTATGGCACCCAATATTTGAGGCAATAATGATTAGTTTCCTGTGGCGCCGACTTATTGAGCCGTCGGGGCTTATCAGCTTCTATCCCTTTTTGTTGGTTCCGATGCTAATGTCAGCGGTTGCTGCCATGCTGTCCTATCGTTTCGTAGAAAAGCCGATAGCCAATTGGTTGCTCAAAAAGCCTGCAAAGCCAATGGGGCAGCCAAAGCAATTGGTTTCAGTCGCACCGGCGGAATAGTTTTACCGACTTTTCACGCAGTTAGACTGGCATTTCACATCAACAGCGCCTAAATACCCGAAAAGATAGCGCCACTGGCGCGGACATTATTTGTTGCGGGAAATTTGACTAATGAAGGCTGACTATTACGAGACGCTTGGCGTTGCCAAAGGCGCCGACGATGCAGCGATGAAGGCTTCTTATCGCAAGCTGGCAATGAAATATCATCCGGACCGCAATCAGGGCGATGCCAGCGCGGAAGGCAAATTCAAAGAGCTCAACGAAGCCTATGAGACGTTGAAGGACCCGCAAAAACGCGCTGCCTATGATCGTTATGGCCATGCCGCGTTTGAAAATGGCGGCGGCGGCGCTCAAGGTTTTGGCGGCGGCGGCGGTTTTGCTGATATTTTCGAAGATATTTTTGGCGAGATGATGGGCGGCCGTGGCCGTCGTCAGTCGAATGGCCGTGAACGCGGCGCGGACCTGCGCTAGAATATGGAAGTGACGCTGGAAGAAGCATTTGCCGGCAAAACCGCGCAAGTGCGCGTGCCATCGTCCATTACTTGCGATGTCTGCTCCGGCACAGGCGCAAAACCCGGCACGCAGCCAACGACTTGTAACACGTGCGGCGGGGCGGGGCGTGTTCGCGCCTCCCAAGGTTTCTTCTCTGTCGAGCGCGCTTGCCCGACATGCAATGGCCGCGGCCAGATTATCAAAGACCCGTGCGCTAAGTGCTCCGGCCAAGGCAAGATTACCCAAGAGCGCAGCCTATCAGTCAACATTCCGGCCGGTATCGAGGATGGCACACGCATCCGCCTCACAGGCGAAGGTGAAGCTGGTGTTCGCGGCGGGCCGCAGGGCGATCTTTATATTTTCATCTCTATCAAGCCGCACGTCTTCTTCCAGCGCGACGGCGCGGACCTTTATTGCAAAGTCCCCATTTCGATGACGACCGCAGCCCTTGGCGGTCAGTTTGAAGTGGCAACATTGGATGGAACACAAACACGGGTCAAAGTTCCCGAAGGCACAGAATATGGCAAACAGTTCCGCCTCAAAGGCAAGGGCATGCCCGTGCTTCGTCAAACTGTCATGGGCGATCTCTACATTCAGATTGACATCGAAACTCCGCAAAAATTGACCCATCGCCAGCGCGAATTATTGGAGGAGTTTGAAAAATTATCCTCCAAAGAAAACAGCCCGCAATCCAGCGGCTTTTTCGCCAGCATGAAAGAGTTCTTTGACGGGTTCGCCAAATAGCGGCTTGTTAATGAACCGGATTTCCGCCAAGGGAAAATGATACGAATCCATTAAGGTTTAGCTGATGACCGAAACCCCCGCTCAACGCACGCGCAGTCCGTTCGCTGAAGGTGTAGGGTTTTTGAAAGCATGGATGAATGGTCCGCAAAGTGTCGGATCTGTTTGGCCAACGGGCGCTCCGATGGCAAGGCGCATGGCGAGTGTCATAGATGTAAAATCCGGCCTGCCAGTGCTCGAAATCGGCCCCGGCACCGGCACAATAACCAAGGCAATTCTTGACACCGGTATAGCGCCTTGCAAAGTGTTCGCCGTTGAATATAGCGCGGACTTTGTTGATAAATTACGTGTCAAATTTCCAGCAATCAATGTCGTGCAGGGTGATGCGTTTAACCTCGCAGAGACTTTGGCTGACGAAAATCAGACGAAGTTTGATTGCGCTATATCGGCGCTACCACTGCTTAACTTTCCATCGGAATCGCGCATAGCATTTGTAGATGATGTGCTGAACCGGATTCCGGTTGGTCGCCCTCTTATCCAATTTTCGTATGGCCCAAAAGCACCGGTAGCCGCAAAAACCGGTAAATTTAGTCTTGAACGCTATGATTTTGTGCTACGAAACATTCCGCCGGCACAATTATGGATTTACCGGCGGATAAGCTAGCGTCGTTTTGAATATGTTCAAACCGACAATTTTTTGTTTATTAACGACATAATTTTGGCTCTGATAGCTTGTAGTTTTGATTGAACCTTCCCATAGGGAAGAGCAACCAAACGGAGTTTTCATATTGCTTCACGCGCTCACCAAAAAACTGACCAGCAAATTTGATGACGAGGTAAGATTTTTCAAAGGCTGGATCGACGGTCCGAAAAGTGTTGGAACGCCGTTTCCCACCAGCGCCTACACCGGACGATCTATGGCAAGCCACATTGATCTAGCGTCAAAACTACCGGTGTTAGAAATTGGAGCGGGAACCGGCGTAATCACCCGCGCAATAATAAAACACGGAACGCCGGCAAACCGGCTGTTCGCTGTCGAATATTCCGCCGACTTCTCGGCCTGTTTGCGGCATAATTTCCCATGCGTGAACGTTATCGAAGGCGACGCATTTGATCTGGACGAAACGCTGGGCGAGCATAGCAGAACTGTTTTTGACTGCGTAATATCTGCCATTCCGCTTTTGAATTTCAGACCAAGCGAGCGAGTTGATTACATTGAAAGTCTGTTAGATCGCATTCCAACGGGACGTCCGATCGTCCAAGTTACCTATGGCCCGCTATCGCCGGTACCGAAGGGCACGGGAAGTTTCGTCGCAGCGCGGACAGATTTTGTTTTCCGCAATGTTCCTCCCGCACATATCTGGACATATAAGCGCCTAGCAAGCTAAGGCATAGGCTGTAGCAGCGAAGGCCCGGAGTGCACATGAGCCCGAAAATACTTGTTTTAGCCGGATCAAACCGGATAGGCGCATGGAGTGGCAAGGTCGCTGACGCGGCGATGAAGGAACTTAGTTTGGCCGAAGCCGATGTGACACGCATCGCCTTGATCGACTATCCGTTGCCGCTGATGGACGAAGATTTGGAGCGCGAAAAGGGCATCCCAGAAAACGCTATCAAGTTAGCACGCCTGTTTGCTTCCCATGATGGCTTTTTCATCTCCACACCGGAATATAATGGTTCTATTCCACCGCTGTTGAAAAACGTGCTCGATTGGGTGAGCCGTGTGAAACGCGACGGTGAGCGGCCCCTAAAACCCTATGCGGATAAGGTTGCCGCGCTCGCCTCATCATCCACGGGAACCTTCGCTGGTATTCGTGCGATCAGCCATTTGCGGGCAATTCTCGCTCACATGGGCGTTCAAGTTGTTAGCCAGCAATGTTCTGTGCCTAACGCGCAAGATGCCTTTGACGATATGGACCGCTTCAAAGACGAGCGCGTGCATGGCAATTTGCAAAAGGCGACCCGCGCACTTGTCGAGCACGCTGCTTTCCTTGCTGGACAACGTAAATGACAATGTCTCACTCCCAAATGCGTGACCGGTTGATCGTCGCTCTTGATGTTCCAGATGTAAAATCAGCATCGAAAATTGTCTCAGTGCTTGGCAGCGACATTAACTTCTACAAAATCGGATATCAGTTAGCATTTGCAGGTGGTCTCGATTTTGCCCGCGAGCTTTCCCAAAGTGGCCACAAAATATTCCTTGATATGAAGTTGTTAGATATTGATAACACCATTGCCAAGGCAGTGGAAAACATTGCCAAAATGGGCATGTCGATGCTCACACTTCATGCCTACCCCAAAGCCATGCGTGCCGCGGTGGACGCTGCTAAAGGCTCACCGCTGACTTTGCTTGGCGTTACAGTTCTCACCTCTATGGACGAGATGGACTTGGCCGAAGCTGGATACAATACCGATCCGCAAACGCTTGTGAAACGCAGGGCCGCGCAAGCCCGCGATGCCGGCATGGGCGGCGTGGTGTGCTCAGCCGAAGAGGCTAACTATGTTCGCGCTATCGTCGGACCCGATATGGCTGTTGTAACACCCGGAATTCGGCCCGCTGGTAGCGAAAAGGGCGACCAAAAGCGCGTAATGACCCCGGGCGCTGCCATTCGCGCTGGTGCAAGCCATCTGGTGGTTGGCCGTCCGATTACCGGCGCAGCTTACATGAGCGAGGCTGCAAAGTTGATTTTAAACGATATGGCGCAACCAAAATAAGGACGAAAACTATGGCAAAAGGCTATTGGATTGCCCGCGTGGATATAAGGGACGCTGAGCGCTACAAAGACTATGTGAGCGCTGCCAAACCGGCGTTCGAAAAATATGGCGCAAAGTTTCTTGCCCGTGGCGGCAATTTTCACAAACTAGAGGGCCAAGTACGGGCTCGCAACGTCGTTATCGAGTTCCCCAGCCTGCAGATAGCGCTAGATTGTTACAATAGCCCGGAATATCAAATCGCTGCTGCCATCCGCCAAGAAGTCGCTGATGCCGAGATGGTCATCGTTGAAGGCGTTTAGGCTTCACTTAGCCGGTTAACGCGCGGCATTGTCCTAATGGGCAAGGTGCTTGATGTTGCATTGCAACAGAATCATGCTAGCCTTCGCGTCCGCAGCATATTTGCTGGTGGTCATCGGAGCCTAAAAAGACAATGTTTTACCAGTTTTATGAGATGAACCACGCAGCCCTTCAGCCCATGCGCGCCTTCGCTGAAGCGACTAAAATGTTTTATCGCAATCCACTTAACCCGTTGTCCAAAAGCCCGATGGCCCGCAGCATTGCCGGTGCGGCGGAAGTTTTTGAGCGTATGACGCGCCGCTATGGCAAGCCGAGTTTCGAATTGCCAACCACAAATGTTGAAGGCAACGAAGTCGCTATAACTGAGAAAATTGTATGGTCACGCGCTTTCTGCAATCTCCTGCATTTTGAGCGGGCAGTGCCAAAATCCAAAAAAGATGAGCCAAAAATTTTGCTGGTGGCTCCAATGTCCGGCCATTACGCAACGTTATTGCGCGGCACGGTCGAAGCCATGCTGCCTCATGGTGATGTTTACATAACCGATTGGATTGACGCCCGCACTGTTCCGTTAACTGATGGTCGCTTTGATCTCGATGACTATATCGACTATTTGATTGATATGTTCCATTTTTTGGGACCAGACACCCATGTGATCGCGGTTTGCCAACCCTCCGTTCCGGTATTGGCAGCTGTGTCCGTCATGGAGGCGCGCGGCGACACATCAGCTCCCGCGTCTATGACCTTGATGGGCGGACCCATTGATACCCGTGTGAAGCCGACTGCGGTTAACACAATGGCAGTCGGCAAGGACATCAAATGGTTTGCCGAAAAAGTCATTATGCCTGTGCCTTTTCCACATGCAGGCTTCATGCGCTCGGTCTATCCTGGATTCTTGCAGCTATCGGGCTTTATGAGCATGAATATGGACCGGCACATTGATGCTACTAAGGATTTCTTTGGGCATTTAGTTGAGGGTGATGGCGATAGCGCCGAAAAGCATCGCGAATTTTATGATGAGTATCTGGCTGTCATGGATTTGACGGCGGAGTTTTACTTGCAAACTGTCGATACGGTGTTCATCAAGCACAGCCTGCCCAAGGGCGAGATGATGCATCGCGACCAGTTGGTGGACCCATCGGCTATACGCAATACCGCCTTACTTACTGTCGAAGGCGAAAACGATGATATTTCTGGTGTTGGCCAAACTGAAGCGGCGCACAAGCTGTGCAGCAGTTTGCCGGATTCCAAGCGTAAGCACCATGTACAGCCGAAAGTCGGACATTATGGCGTTTTCAATGGCTCACGGTTCCGTGGTGATATCGCGCCAATGATTGTCAAATTTATCAATGACAATCGCTCGGCGCAGACTTCAGCGAGGAAATCGCTGCGGATTGTTGCGTAAATAATCTCTAGGTCCCGTTTTCGCTCCATTTTCCGTGCCTCGTGCGCGGCGCTAAGTCATTGCTGAAGTCACGGCGTTAATCATCTTTTAACAAGTATGTTCAGGCGCAATTGACTCAACACCCCTCCGGATATTAACGTTTTGTTAACGATAGTTTGTCGACGAGGGTGAGTAATGCGTAGCGGTTCCAAAAGCGTCATTTGCAAGTTGGCACTACCAGTTGGTCTGGTTTTGGGCTTGTCCAACGGTGCTTCTTTTGCCGCATCATCCATGCAAACCAGCAAGCTCACATCGCAGCCAATCGGACATTTTGAGTTTTGCAAAACCTATGTTGATGAGTGCCGTATTCAGTCGATTGGCGTGCAGCCCTTGATTGGCGGGGCCAAGACAATGAATTTGATTGTCACCGTGGATGCCCAAGTGAATGCAGCTATCCGGCCGGAAACGGACCTGGAAGTCTACGGCAAGGACGAGGTTTGGGCCTATCCAAAAACTGCCGGTGACTGCGAAGACTATGTTTTGCTCAAGCGCAAAATTTTGATGAATAAGGGCATTTCACCGGCAAACCTACTCATCACCGTCGTGCGCAAACGCGATGGGGAAGGCCATGCTGTTTTAACCGTCCGCACACAACATGGTGATTACATTCTCGATAATTTAACCGATGATGTGCTGGCATGGGAAGACACTGACTATCGCTACCTTAAGCGCCAATCATCTGAGCATACCGGTCGCTGGGTGGATATTGACCGTCCACGCGAAATTCTCGTCGGTGCCATTAAGAAATAAACCTGTCTCCTTTTGGGTTCATGCTGCGCGTTGCAGCCGGTCCGATGGCACACGGTATGAAATCGCTTCGGCAAGATGAATGCGCCCGACTTTGTCCTCGTTATCTAAATCCGCCAGTGTGCGCGCGACCTTCAAGATGCGGTGATAGGCCCGTGCCGACAACTTCATGTGCTCGCTGGCATCGGTGAGCAATTTTAATCCCGCACTATCAGGCATCGCAATATCCTCGATCATGGAGGGTGAACATTGCGCGTTAGTGGAAAGCATGTGAAGGCCGACAGCTTCAAACCGCAAGCGCTGCCTTGTCCTTGCGGCCGCCACTCGTGCAGCAACCACAGCGCTGGTTTCCGGCTTTTGCGGGCGGATAAGGTCTGCGGGCGTTACCGCTGGAACATCAACGCGCAAATCTATGCGATCCATCATCGGACCGGAAATGCGCGCCTGATAGTCCGACTGGCAACGCGGGCCTCGTGCACATTGGTGACCCGGTTCTCCCGCCATGCCACAACGACAAGGGTTCATCGCCGCAATAAGCTGAAACCGTGCCGGATAGGTGATGCGATGATTGACACGCGCAATCAGCACATCTCCGGTTTCCATTGGCTGGCGTAGCGAATCCAGCACTTGCGGGTTAAACTCAGGAAACTCATCCAAAAACAAAACGCCATTATGCGCCAACGACACTTCGCCCGGCCGCGCACGAATGCCGCCGCCCACCATCGCCGCCATGGACGCCGAATGGTGAGGCGCGCGGAACGGACGCCTGTCGGTCAATTTGCCATCGGCCAGTTCGCCGCCGATGGACGAAATCATTGAGACCTCGAGCAGCTCTCGCGGGCTCAAGGGCGGCAAGATTGACGGTAGTCGTGCCGCCAGCATGGATTTGCCGGAGCCGGGTGGTCCAATCATAATGAGATTATGCCCGCCAGCAGCAGCAACTTCCAAAGCCCGCCGCGCTGTTTCTTGTCCCTTCAGCTCGCAAAGATCAGGCATGAAGGTGGCAGCTGTTTGCAGCGCGGGTTCCGGACGCACCAGTATTTGGGTGCCACGAAAATGATTGGCCATAGCAATGAGGCTGCGCGGCGCGAGAATGTCGATGTTCTCGCCCGCCCACGCCGCTTCCGGCCCGCAGGCATGAGGGCAAATCAGACCTTTTCCTAAAATATTGGCACCAATTGCAGCCGGCAAGCACCCGGCGACAGAGGCAATCGTGCCATCCAGCGATAATTCGCCAATCACCACATAATCCGCAAGCGCGTCACCCGGTATCGCGCCGAGGGCAGCCATCAGCCCAAGAGCAATCGCCAAATCATAATGGCTGCCTTCTTTTGGCAAATCCGCCGGCGCAAGATTCACCGTAACCTTTTTGGCGGGCAGCGAGAGACCCGAAGCATGGAGCGCGGCATAGACCCGTTCGCGACTTTCCGCGACAGCCTTATCGCCAAGCCCGACGATATGAATGTTTGCCTTGCCCGGCGCAATCATTACCTGCACATCGACCGCGATGGCTTCAATGCCTTGAAATGCAACCGTACTGACGCGCGCCACCATAATGTTTACCCCCGGCAAACACAACCATTTCAGTTGCAGTTGCAAAACCCCACTCGTATCAGGAGAGAAAACCATAGTTTGCGTGCTATTGCAAGAACATTTAGAGAACAATATTCAGCTTTGAATTTTAGCTAGGTTGTAGACGGTAGAATATTGAGAACAAACGTTCTTCCTAGCGCTTGGCCTCAACACAATCCCAAAACAGTGCCGCAATATCCGCGCCGCCAAAGCGCTTCACTTCCTGCACACCCGTTGGCGAGGTGACGTTAATTTCCGTCAGCTTATCGCCAATTACGTCGATACCGGTGAGGATAAACCCGCGCTTCTTCAATTCCGGCCCGATACGCTCGCAAATCGCCATGTCGGATTTTGTGAGATCAGATTTCTCCGCGCGCCCGCCAACGTGCATGTTGGAGCGCGTGTCATGCTCTGCCGGTACACGGTTGATCGCGCCGACTGGCTCGCCATCGATGAGAATAATGCGCTTATCGCCCGCCCGCACGGCAGGCAAATAGCGCTGTGCGATGATCTGTTCGCGGGAAAGATTGCCAAACATTTCGAGAAGCGATGACAGGTTCTTATCACCCTCACGCAAATGAAAAACGCCAGCGCCGCCGTTGCCATAAAGCGGCTTTAAAATGATATCGCCATGTTCTTTTCGAAACGCAGCAATTTCCTCAGGGTCTTTCGTCACAATGGTTTCCGGCATCAGATCGGGAAACTCCATCACGAATATTTTTTCAGGACAATTACGCACAGAAGCGGGATCATTGACCACCAATGTTTTGGGATGGATACGGTCCAGCATCAGTGTTGTTGTGATGTAATTCATGTCAAACGGCGGGTCTTGGCGCAGCAGCACCACATCCATTTCCGCCATGTTGGTGCGCACTGGTGCTCCCAAATCAAAGTGGTTGCCCGCCTCGTGGCGCAGCACCATTTCTTCAATACGCGCGGTGACATCATTGCCGCTCATCGCCAGCCGGTCCGGCGTATAATGAAACAGCTTGTGGCCCCGCCGCTGTGCTTCCAGAGAGAGCGCAAAGCTGGTGTCGCCATTGATATTGACGGTGCGGATATGATCCATTTGAACGGCGATTTTTAAGGGCATGTGATGGTTTCCGAAATGCGATAGTTGAGACGCGAACATGGGCAGCTTCGCTTATGATTGCAAGATGGTTTGACTGTTTGCTGGGGTGGCCGCTCAGTAATGCGGGGACATCCAATTTTACCACGCATGATCGCCGTTCTGGCTTGCCAATAAAATAGCGTACATGCGCGAGACTGTACACTCGGTGTCCTTGACTCGATTTGTCTTGCTGACAAAGGAAGTCGAGGGTTCTATCGGGACAATACCACATGTGAGCAACTCCTCATCTGGCCCCAATTTTGGCATCTAGCGCCGCAGTCGCTTCAGTTCCGCTTCCGGCGCTACACCACCAACAACCGGCGTGCGACGCTGCATGGTCTATCTCGCCCTTGGCAGGCGAAAAACCGCCGACTTATCCCCGCGCTCCATCATTCCGCGACCGTGCGGCGGCACGCGGAATGATGGACTTTTTGGGTATTTTATCCACACCCCAAAATCTTGCCATATACTCCCGCCCGTGAATTGAAACGGAAGGCAAAACATGGACTGGCCGCTCGTCATAGACCGAAACCGCACTGCGCTCACGACGATTATCGTGGCGCTGATGGTTTCGCTTGGGCTGGTCAGCGGCGGGCGGCTAGTGACTTTGCCTTTGTTTTTGTACCGCCGCGCACTTCGTATTCTTCGCCCTGCGGAATCTGCCGTGCGGCGGCTCATTATGATTGTGGCTCATGAGATGGCTTTGCGCGGGTTCAAACTGCGCGTGGCGCGGCGGGACGGGCTGGCGGAATTTCTGGTGTTTTCGCGCCCAAACCCGCGCGGCGAGCCAGCGTTACCGTCGTTTAGTTTGATTGATCCGCTGAAGTTATTCGGGCGTGAAGCGCCGGATATGGATGGGTTTTATGCAGGTGAGGAGTCAGACACACCGGACAAAACGCCTGTACCCGCCGCCTCGCTGGGCTTGCGCATTCTGGCGCTGAAACATGCTTTGGAAAATTTGCCGCGCCACGCCATACGTCTCGCCCGCTGGTACGAACAGCGCGATTTGGCATATGCGCAAAATTTGGCCCACCGCTATTCCCCCATGCGCCCCGGCCCCGCGCCAGCATCGGAAAAGCGCAAGACTCATGAAGTGGACGAGGTTTTGCTAGAATGCCATTTGCTGGCGATTTACGCTGGCGAGCGGCACGATAGCTCGTGAAGGATTTTCAAAATTTGAGAGTTTGTGACGCTGATCCCCATGGGGATCGGCGGGCTTTCGCTTGGCCTACCGAACCTTCACGCCATTCAGCAAAATCGACAGCACGGCTTGCGCGGCTTGTTCGTAAAAGCCGGGCTTATCCACTTGCGGGCCCAAAATGGCGCGGACTTGGACGTCGAAATCGGCATAGTGCTGCGTGGTGGCCCAGATCATGAAAAACAGATGGTGCGGGTCGATTGGTGCCAAGCGGCCTGCGCTCACCCAGTTTTTGATAACTTGCGCCTTTTCATCCACCAGATTTTTCAATCCGGTTTTCAAAAATTCATGAATATGCGGCGCGCCGTGCAATATTTCATTGGCAAAAAACCGCGAGGCGGCGGGCTTTTTGGCCGACATTTCCAATTTCAGCGTGATGTAGCGGCGCAGCTCTTCAATCGGGTCGCCATCCGCATTGATCGCCTTCATTGGTTCGAGCCATTCCACCAGCGTCATTTCCAAAACGGCGGCGTAAATATCATCCTTGCGCTTAAAATAATAAAGCAAATTGGGCTTGGACATATCCGCCTTGGCGGCAATTTGGTCAATTGTGGTACCGCGAAAGCCATAGGTGGAAAATATTTCCAGCGCCGCATCCAAGATAATGCCGCGATTGGCTTCCTGAATGCGCGTGGACTTTTCGCCGGCTTTGGATTTTGCTTTCACCACCACTCTAGGTCGACCCCTCTACTAAAAGTGTTCGCGGGCCATGTTCACGAAAGCGCCAAACAAAGCAAGGATAGAACGCAATCGCTCTTGACCCTTTAATGAATGCCTCATAGCTTCATATTTGACCGAATAGTCAACATTTTCGCACGGGGACTTTCATGGCACTGACTGGAAACATGAAGATCAATAGCGCCCGCCTGTGGGATAGTTTGATGGAGATGGCAAAGATCGGCCCCGGCATTGCGGGCGGCAATAATCGCCAGACTTTGACCGACGCCGATAGTGAAGGCCGCCATCTTTTCCAGCGCTGGTGCGAGGCCGCCGGGATGACCATGGGCGTTGATACAATGGGCAATATGTTCGCCACGAGGGCGGGCCAAGATGTTGCCGCGCTACCGGTTTACATGGGCTCGCATTTGGATACACAGCCAACGGGCGGCAAGTATGATGGCGTGCTCGGCGTGCTCGGCGCGCTGGAAGTTGTGCGCACGATGAATGATTTGGGCATCAAGACAAAGCATCCGATTGTTGTCACCAACTGGACCAATGAGGAAGGCGCAAGATTTGCACCTGCGATGATGGCCTCGGGCGTTTTTGCCGGAATTCACACGGAAGACTATGCCAAGGGCCGGACGAATTTAGACGGCAAAGTGTTCGGCGAAGAACTGGAGCGCATCGGTTGGGTGGGCACGGAAAAAGTCGGGGCGCGCAAGATGCACGCGATGTTGGAATTGCACATTGAGCAAGGGCCAATACTAGAGGCCGAAGGTAAAGACATCGGCGTTGTCACGCACGGCCAAGGCCTGTGGTGGCTGGAAATCACGCTGACGGGAAAAGACGCGCATACAGGTTCGACGCCGATGAACATGCGGGTGAATGCTGGTCTCGGCATGGCGCGAATTACGGAGCGCGTTCATCAAATCGCCATGAGCCATCAGCCGGGTGCCGTTGGCGCGGTGGGGCAGGTGAAGGTGTTTCCAAACTCGCGCAACGTCATTCCCGGCAAGGTGATTTTCACAGTGGACATCCGCTCGCCTGAGCAAGCTAAGCTGGACGCCATGCGCGGCGAAGTGGAGCGCGCGGCGCAG
>JANPBE010000569.1:0-1610 GCA_031430295.1 Phyllobacterium sp. | reverse complement strand
TTCGAGCCCGTTACGGGTGCGAATCGTCTCATAGCCCGATGCTTCAATCAGGTCTTTGAAGAGCTTCATATTCAGCTCATTATCTTCAACGATCATGACGCGCTTTGCCATGTCATCCTTTCCTGGGGTCTGTTTTCGTCGGAAAACAACCTGTTACCGGTGCAGTTATAAACGGATTTGATTGACGAAACGCAAAGAACAAGGGAACGATTGAACAAATAATCACTGACAGGACTCACAAACATGGCACTGAAACCGGATAAAGTGGCTCCCGAAGAGATGGCGATCAACGCGCTGGTCTGGCTGGCGAGCGATGAAACGCTGATGCGCCGCTTTCTCGACCTTTCCGGCATTGATGCCTCGCAAATTCGTGAAGCGGCGCAGGAGCCGGCGTTTCTTGCAGGCGTCCTGCAATTCATTGTCGCGCACGAACCTACACTAAGCGCATTTGCTGAAAGCTCAGGCATTCACGCCGCTAGCGTGACCAAAGCGCTGCACACCCTGCCGGGCGGAGATCAAAATATGTTCCACTCAACTTAAGCCCCAACAGCGTGTTAGACTCCTTCACAATGTTCCTGTATTGTTCTTGACATGATGGACCTTGTCAAGACACCGCAGTTTGGATTTTGCCGTGATTGTCTGGCCACGCAGGCCCAAAACGTACGGCGGTGCATGAGCTGTGGCTCGCCGCGCCTTGCGCATCATGACGAGCTGTTCGATCTTTCCATCGCGCATATTGATTGCGATGCCTTTTATGCGTCTGTTGAAAAGCGCGACAACCCCGCGCTGGCAAACCTGCCGGTGATTATCGGCGGCGGTAAGCGCGGCGTGGTTTCCACCGCTTGCTATGTGGCGCGAGTGCATGGTGTGCATTCTGCAATGCCGATGTTCAAGGCGCTGGAAGCCTGCCCGCAAGCCATCGTCGTCAAACCCGATATGGCGAAATACGCCCGCGTTGGTCGCGAAGTCCGCCAGATGATGCTGGAAATGACGCCGCTGGTGGAGCCGGTTTCAATAGACGAGGCGTTTTTGGACCTGTCCGGCACTGAGAAGCTGCACCGCCTGCCGCCTGCCCTCACCTTGGCGAAATTTGCCAAGCGGGTGCAAGACGAGATTGGCATCTCGGTTTCCGTTGGTCTTTCCTATTGCAAATTCCTCGCCAAGATCGCCTCAGATTTGGAAAAGCCGCGCGGGTTTTCGATCATAGGCAAAGCCGAGGTCGTGCCCTTCTTGGGAGCCCTGCCCGTTTCCAAAATCTGGGGCGTTGGCAAAGCGTTTGAGGAAACGCTGGCCAAAGACGACATCACCATGATTGCCCAATTGCAGACCATGGAAGAAGACGTACTAATGAAGCGTTACGGCGTCATGGGGCAGCGGCTGTTTCGCCTGTCACGCGGGCTTGATAATCGCCGTGTTGACCCGACCTCGGATATGAAAAGCATATCGGCGGAGACGACTTTTTTCACTGATTTGTCTGAACTTTCGGACTTGCGCCCGATATTGCGCGAGCTATCCGAGAAAGTCGCGCGGCGCTTAAAAAAGGCGGAAATCGCTGGCAAGACTGTCGTTCTGAAACTAAAAACCCAAGACTTCAAATCCCGCACGCGCAA
>JANPBE010000568.1:0-7316 GCA_031430295.1 Phyllobacterium sp. | reverse complement strand
GAGCGCGACGTTTTCGCGGGCGGGCCGACTCGCATTGAGGCTATCGCGCTGTCTTGCCGCTCGAAAGCGGCTGTTGTCGCCCGCGATGAACATGAGACGGGCGACCGCGCGCTGCTGAATCTCGGCCATACGTTTGGCCATGCGCTGGAAGGTTTTGCGCAATATGACAGTGCTAAGCTGGTTCACGGTGAGGGCGTAGCCATCGGCATGGCGCTAGCGCATCGCTTTTCAGTACGGATGAATCTGGCCAGCCCTGATGATGCGCAGCGTGTTGAAGCGCACTTGAAGGCGGTTGGCCTGCCGACGAAAATAGCCGATATGCCGGGCGAAACGCCGGATGCGGCGACGCTGATGAAGTTTATTGGCCAAGACAAAAAAGTCTCGCGCGGGTCGCTGACATTTATCCTCACGCGCGGCATCGGCCAGTCTTTTATTGCCAAGGATGTGCCGAGTTCTGCGGTGGAATCATTTTTGCTGGATGAAACGGCTGGTTAACTACCTCATTTACATGACAGATTTGTAATTGGTGTTTCGACAGGTCTTCCCCGATCATGGCTCAACGAACAGGAGCCCTACGATGATTTCGCGCCGTAATTTCATGCTTTCGCTGGGCATTATTGCCTTGAGCACAACGGCCGCCCACGCGGGGCCGCTTGCCAAACTGCGCGAAAAAATGAACGAGCGCCGCGCCGCGAAATCATCGTCCGTCACCAAGCCTGTGACGGTTAGCTATGGTCCTGCAAAGCTGGATATTTATGCGCCCGCTGATGCCAAGGGTTTGCCGGTGATGATTTTCATCCATGGCGGCGGCTGGAAGCATGGCGACCGCACTTATGTGCAGGATAAGCCGGATTGTTTTGTGAAAAACGGCTATGTTTTTGTCACCATTGATTATCGCATGTTGCCCGAGGTGGATGTCGCCACAGAGGCAAAGGACGTCGAAGCGGCGTATGCGTTTGTGCGGCAAAATATTACCAAATATGGCGGCGATCCGGCAAAAATTGTAATGATGGGGCATTCCGCCGGTTGCCATTTGCTGGCGCTTACAGCCATGCGCGGTGGGTTGCCTGGGGTTCGCGGTGTGGTGCTGAATGATAGCGGTGGCTACAAGGTTTCAGACCTTGCGACCAATGGCAAAATGCGCGGGCTTTACAAAGAGCCATTCGCCGACCCCTCGCAGTGGGACGCGTTGTCGCCAGCCACTTATTTGAATTCCGGCCCCCATCCTGCCACACTTATTGCCTACTCGCGGGTGAAACTTCATCACGAAACTTCAACAAGATTTGCCGCGCGGCTCAAGGCGACCGGCACAAGGGTCGAGTTATTTGATGGACGTGCCTATTCCCACGGTGAAATCAATCGCGGGTTTGGCGGCAGCGCGGGGGATTTTACCACCGCAACATTGGCATTTTTGAAAAGTGTACTGGAATAGGGCATCGTCTTGATTGATCGTAGGCAATTTATCATTGGTTCAAGTCTGCTTTTGTCAGGCTTACCCGCACAGGCAACCGAACGTGCGCCTATTACTGTCAACTACGGGCCCTCCGATCTCGATATTTACCCTGCCACCGAGGGCGCGGGGTTGCCGGTATTGTTTTATGTCCACGGCGGTGCATGGCAAATTGGCAGCCGCCGGAAAGTCGGTGTTAAACCTGCGTATTTTAAAAGCCTTGGATTTCTTTTGGTGTCTATAGATTACCGGTTGTTTCCCTTTGTTAAACCCGGACGTCAGGCCGAAGACGTTGCGGGGGCGTATGCGTGGGTTAAGGCCAATATTTCGAAGTTTGGCGGTGATCCTTCAAACATTGTGGCGCTCGGCCATTCGGCGGGCACACATTTGTTGGCGCTGGCCACTCTATCGGGCCATATGCCGGGGCTTAAAGGGCTGATTTGCAATGACATATTTATGTATGACATTACAAAATTTGCCGATCTTCGCGGTGGACGTTTGCCGCTGGATTTTAGATTGGTGTTTAATAAGGCGAGTTGGAAGTCGCTGTCGCCCTTGACCTATTTGGGGCAGGCGCCAGTGCCTCCCGTTTTGGTGACCTATTCCAGAATGGAGTATAGCAAGGAAATGTCGCTGGACTTTGCCGCGCGGCTGAAAGCTGCGGGTGTCAAAGTCAGCACATTTGACGGAACCCAGTATCGGCATTTGCAAATTGACCGAGAGATCGGCAAGCCTGATAGTAAGATTACTGACGCCGTGGAACGGTTCTTGGCGGCAACAGTTTAAGAGCTACCAGCGCGTGGCTTCGCCCGGGGCGTAGGCTTCAACGGCCAAAGCATGAAGGCCACCCTTCAAGACTTCATCCAATGTGGCATTGATTGCGCGGTGTCTTGCCAGTCGCGATTGGCCGGAAAATATGCTCGAAACAATATGGACGCGAAAGTGCGTTTCGCCCGAGCCATCGAATCGCTCGCCGTCATCGTGGTGATGGCCCGCGTGCAAATGGCTCTCGTTTATGACGTTGAGATATTCTGGTGCAAACGCCTCACGCAGTTTTTCTTCGACAATTGTAAACCGTGACATCGTTCTGCCCTTTCAATTTTCGCTAAAACGCGTAAGACGTTCACCCTCTATTTGTCAAACTTGCCTGACGGGCAAATCGCCCCATATCAAAGCGATACAACAATATTTAAGAGTCTCATGGATCTGAAATCTTCACTATTTGACAGCCTGCGAACGGCAAAAAAGAAGCCAGTGGAAGAAAAGCCGCAGGTTATGGCTTGCCAATGGGATGGGTGCGAAAAGCCGGGATCACATAAGGCGCCGGTGGGCCGCATGAAAGAGGGCGAGTTTTTCCACTTCTGCGTGGATCATGTGCGCGAATATAACAAAAGCTTCAATTATTTTTCAGGTCTCACCGATGGCGAAGTGGCGCGTTACCAACGCGAGGCGATGACGGGCGACCGGCCAACGTGGAAAGCCGGCGTCAACGCTGCTGCCAAGCCTGATCTTGATCCGAGCAAAGTGCGCTGGGGTAGAGCCGCGCCGCGTGCCAGAACCCGCGATGCCAGTGACAGCGCCAATCGCTATACGCCGCAGGTGAAGAAGGCCAAGCCATTGGAAGCCAAAGCGCTGGATACGCTTGGCCTGACGGCGAACGCTACCAAAGACATGGTCAAAGCCCGCTATAAAGAGCTGGTGAAGCAACATCACCCCGACGCAAACGGCGGCAACCGCGATTCGGAAGATCGCTTCCGTGACGTGATTCAGGCGTATCAGCTGTTGAAGACAGCGGGCTATGGTTGAGACTTTTGCTAAATCCATCCTGCCGCGCATCTGATGCAATTTTCTGCGCTTCCGGTGCTCACGTACTGTAGTACGCTCCGCCAAATCTGCCCCGCCCTTAAGTCCCAAGGGACTGGCGGGGGCCCCATGCTTCTCGAAAATCACACCAGCTGCATCGGCATGATGGTTTATCAAGGGGTCTCAATTTTCTGGGCGATTCTGTCATTAGTGGGGCAGAAACTAACCTTACCGCCTCTTCGCTTGTTCATAAACTTCACCGCGCTCGCGTTTGCCAACGGCAACAACAACGACGGTTATGCGCTGGTCTTCAACACGATAGACCAAGCGATAACCCGCTTGCCGTAGTTTGATTTTATAGTGGTCCTGCATTCCATGAAGCGTGGATGCGGGGGAGTTCAAGCCGCTCCTTCAGCTTCTTGGCAAACTGTGTTTTGATCGTAGAGCCAAGTTTTTCCCATTCTTTCAAAGCAGATGGCAGGAACTCAAGCTGATAGGTCATCAAGGCTCACCGGAATGCCGACTTCGCCGCTGCGTGCCTTGATTATGTCTATCAAATCCAAATCTTCCAGCCGCTCCAGCATCGCCGCGTACACTTGGGGGTCAAGCATATAGGCCATGACACGGTTGTGATTGAGCACGGCGATGGGCCTGCCTTTGGACGCCGACATAATGTGGCTTGGGCTCTTTTTCAGATCAGAAACGCTGACCACAATATCCGCATCAATTTTTTGCATAAACTCGTCCAATCGCACTTATTTTGGTATCAAATATCATACTAATTTTAAAGCGCCAACGGTAATCTTGCGGAGAGTTGCCTTCCCATCACTCTCCTCACTCATCCACATCAGATAAATCATAGGTCCTGCGGTGCTTTGACGTCGCAAATGCTGTTTCCACTTTGCCGCTTATGATTTAGAGCAGTGTTTGAATTATTTGTTTGCGGCGGTATATCGCTTCTAGGACATTCGGCAGCGAGGCTTTGCTGCTTACGGAGACATGATGGCTAAGGTTGATAATGCAATTTCCGGCATGCCGGACACGACAATTTCAGTGCGTAAAGTTTTCGGCATCGACAGCGATTTGATGGTGCCGGCCTATTCATCCAAAAGCGATCATGTGCCGGATGCGGATCCGGATTATTTGTTTGATCGCCAAACCACTTTGGCCATTCTGGCAGGCTTTGCCTATAACCGCCGCGTTATTGTATCCGGCTATCACGGCACGGGTAAATCGACCCACATTGAACAGGTTGCGGCGCGCCTTAACTGGCCGTGCGTTCGTATCAATCTGGATAGCCATGTGTCGCGTATCGACCTTATCGGTAAGGATGCTATCGTCGTTAAAGACGGTATGCAGGTTACGGAATTTCGCGACGGCATTTTGCCATGGGCTTACCAGAACAATGTCGCTCTGGTGTTCGATGAATATGATGCGGGCCGCCCCGATGTAATGTTTGTGATTCAGCGCGTGCTGGAATCAGCGGGCCGTTTGACGCTGCTGGACCAGAGCCGCGTTATCCGCCCGCATCCAGCGTTCCGCCTGTTTGCCACCGCCAACACCGTTGGTCTTGGCGATACGACGGGCCTTTATCACGGTACGCAGCAGATCAACCAAGCGCAGATGGACCGTTGGTCCATCGTCACCACGCTCAACTATCTGCCGCATGATAATGAAGTGGCGATTATCTTGGCCAAGTCCAAGCATTATCAAAACAAAGAGGGCCGTGATATTGTTGGCAAGATGGTGCGCGTGGCGGATATGACCCGTCAGGCCTTTATCAATGGCGATGTTTCCACCGTGATGAGCCCGCGTACGGTTATCACTTGGTCGGAAAATGCTGAGATTTTCAAAGATGTTGGTATGGCGTTTCGCCTCACATTCCTGAATAAGTGCGATGAGCTTGAACGCAATATTGTGGCCGAGTTTTATCAGCGCGCGTTCGGCCATGACTTGCCGGAATCGCATACGAATGTGGTGCTGGCGTAAGCATAAAAGATGGCATCTAATTCCCAAAACCGCGAGAAGATCAAAGGTCTGCTAGACCTTGATCCCTTACGCACGGCGCTGAAAGTTACGCTGCGGGCGATTGCGGCGGATGGGGAGTTGGAGGTAGCGTTTGCCTCGGATAAGCCGGCGCTTGTTGGCAATCGTGCGCGGCTGCCGGAATTTTCTAAGAAGGTTAGTCAGGCTGAAATTGCCATTACGCGCGGGTTGGCGGATTCCATGGCGCTGCGCCACGGGCTGCACAATGCGAAAATCCATGCCCAGTTTGCACCCGAAGGCAAGCAGGCGCGGGCGATTTATGATGCTGTGGAGCAGGCACGCTGCGAAAGTGTTGGCTCGCGGGCGATGGAGGGTGTGTCTGCCAACATCTCCACAATGCTGGAAGATAAATATGCCAAGGCGAAGTTCGCCGATATTCGGACCAAGGAAGAAGCGCCGCTAGAAGAGGCGTTGGCGCTTGTGGTTCGCGAAAAGCTGACGGGCAAACCCGTGCCGCCATCTGCGCAAAATGTTGTGAACCTGTGGCGCGATTTCATCGATGAGCGCGGCGGAACGCGCTTTGCGGCGCTTGATGCGACGGTATCTGACCAAGCGGCCTATGCCCGCGTGGTGCGCGATATGCTGGCCTCCATGGAGATGGCGGACGAATTATCTGACGATGACATGTCGGACGATGAGGACAATAGCGCCGAGGAAGAACAGCCGCGTTCGGGCGAGGAATCGCAGCCGGATGACGATGGCGATTCGGGCGCTGAGGAATCGCCTTCCGAGGACAGCCAGCCGTCTGATGAAAATCAGGAAAGCGAGTCCACTGAGGGCGCGGAAACCACATCGGAAGAATATTCCGATGATGATGCGGACGCTGAAACGCCGGGCGAAGCGCGACGTGCGGAATTGCCGTACACAAATCTGCCGCCGGAATTCGACTATAAGGTCTTCACCCGCGAGTTTGACGAGGAAGTATCGGCTGACGAGTTGTGCGATGAAGCCGAGCTGGACCGGCTTAGGTCGTTCCTCGACAAGCAACTCAATAATCTGTCCGGCGTCGTCGGTCGCTTGGCAAATCGTTTGCAGCGGCGCTTGCTGGCGCAGCAAAACCGCGCTTGGGAATTTGATCTGGAAGAGGGTTATCTCGATCCGGCGCGTTTGGTGCGTATTGTCATTGATCCGATGCAGCCGCTATCCTTCAAGCGCGAGCGCGATACGGATTTCCGCGATACGATTGTGACGCTGGTGATTGATAATTCCGGCTCCATGCGCGGCCGCCCAATTACGGTGGCGGCGACCTGCGCGGATATTTTGGCCCGGACGCTGGAGCGCTGTGGCGTGAAGGTGGAGATTCTCGGGTTTACCACCAAAGCGTGGAAGGGCGGGCAAGCGCGCGAAAAATGGCTCCATGCCGGCAAGCCTGCCACTCCCGGCCGTCTCAATGATCTGCGCCACATCATCTATAAGTCCGCTGACCAGCCGTGGCGTAGCGCTAAGCGCAATCTTGGCCTTATGATGCGCGAGGGCCTGCTCAAGGAAAACATCGACGGCGAGGCCTTGCTGTGGGCGCACAATCGTCTCGTGGCGCGGCCGGAGCAGCGCAAAATTTTGATGATGATTTCCGACGGTGCGCCGGTGGATGATTCGACGCTTTCGGTTAATCCCGGCAATTATCTGGAGCGCCATCTACGCGCTGCTATTGAGATGATCGAAACGCGCTCGCCTGTGGAACTGATTGCCATCGGCATCGGCCATGACGTAACGCGCTATTATCGCAAGGCTGTGACAATCGTGGACGCTGAGGAGTTGGCGGGCGCGATGACGGAGCAACTGGCCGCGCTGTTTGCTGACGAGCAGGAAAAGCGCGTTCCCGCAACGCCGCGCCGCAGGGCGCGATAGTGGGCTTGAAGGTTCAAGCGCTGGTACTGTTTTTGCTGGCAAGTGCGCCGGTGCTTGCTGCGCCAGTTTCAGCAGAAGTCTCCGCCCGCATCATTTCTAACTTCAAAATAGGCTCCAGCGAAACGCGTTTTGGGGCATTGGAATTTAACGGCGGGCTGGAACTGAGCAG
>JANPBE010000567.1:0-1398 GCA_031430295.1 Phyllobacterium sp. | reverse complement strand
GTGTTGTTTTGCAGCTTCATACGCCGGTTGCAGACGCCGCGCACTATCTTGATCGTATCTCAATGTTGACGCTGCTTGGCACACGTATCGGCGTGAAAGGTCAGGGCTTGGACGAGATGGCCTGTCCACGTCTCATGGAAGCGCAGGAGATGATTGCGGCGGCGAAGATGAAACATCGCATTGTTCTTGCAGCCGACGGCGGCATTCGCGAGCATACTGTGCCCAATCTTCGACGTGCTGGCGCTGAGACCATCGTGATGGGTTCACTGGCTTTCAACGCGCCAGATTTGGCTGCCCGCATGGCGTGGGTTCATGCGCAACCAACGGACGCTTAATATGGCGGGAGACCTCACGCTTGGGTTTGATCTTGGCGGCACGCAGGTGCGGGCGGCATTGGTTCGGGATGGGAAAATCCTAAAGCGGGCCGCGCTGCGCACGGATGTAGCGGGCGGTCCGGAAAGCGTGATGCAGCAGTTTCTGGCGTTGGCAAGCGAGGTGACAGAGCTTGATGATCAGGCACAGGTTTGCGCGGTTGGCGTGGCTTCACCGGGGCCGATTGATACGATTGCCGGTAAAATCGAGCATATTCCGACACTGCCCGGCTGGGATTATTTTCCCTTGCGGGATCGTGTTTCAGCCTTGTTCGATTTGCCATGCGTTGTCGAGAATGACGGTATTTCGGCGGCCTACGGTGAATGGCAGCACGGCGCAGGCAAGGGCTTTGCGAACATTGTTTATGCGACCGTGAGCACGGGCATAGGCGGCGGGGTTGTGGTGGATGGCCGCCTGCTGCATGGCCGCAAAGGCATGGCGGGGCACATTGGGCACTTCCAAATGGACCCGTTGGGACCGGTATGCAATTGCGGCGCTGCTGGATGTTTTGAGGCGTTCGCGGCGGGACCGGCTTTGGCAAAACGTGCACGTTCCAGTGTCTTAGGTGACCCGCATGGCTATTTGGGCGGCATTGCCGCAAACGGGCAAATTGACTCGCATCACATTGTTGACGGCGCGCGCGAAGGTGACAGCGAGTGCTTATCGTTGTTACGCCAAGAGGCACGCTATCTGGGAACTGGTTTTACCGGATTGGCACATTTATTCAGTCCGGATCGCATCATCATGGGCGGTGGCGTTTCGCAGGCGTTTGATCTGCTCACGGACGAGATTCATGCGACGATCCGAACGATGGCAATGCCTCCCTTCAAATCAATCCAAGTTGTACCTGCGGCTCTTGGTGACAATGCCGGACTATTAGGCGTGGCGAGCCTTGCGCTTGGCGTGATGCGCGGCTGATCGCACAGTGATAGTTTCAGTCAGATTCAAAGAACAAGCATCGGCTTTAGTATATTGTGGAATTTCGGCGGCGGTTCAATTTCACCGGCGTTGGTTCAAACGCTCCCG
>JANPBE010000566.1:0-7012 GCA_031430295.1 Phyllobacterium sp. | reverse complement strand
GGCTTCGGACACTTCCTTTGACGGATCAAACTGATCGCCGCGTGCGCGACCACCGGGGCCGAAATGCGTCACTGAATGCACGGCATCCAGCAATGCTTTCGGGTCCACACCGGGGAACACCGAAATTGCCATTGAGCAGCAAATATCTGCCGAGTGCATACCGGGATGGATGCCCTCAGAGGCAATCACGCCGCCGACGGGAATTGTGCCAATCGGTCCCGCTGGACAAGCATCCGGCATCACCGCGCCAGCCTTCAGCACAGGCGTGCGCATCAGCACATCCATCGTGGCGCGGACCTTTTGCACATTATCCAGTTCATCATCGTTTTCGATGTCGATGTTCATGAAGTAGGGCGTCTCGCCTGATGTCTTCAAATCCAAAGTCGGGCCGGGCACGAAGGGTTTGATCGCCGCCATGCCTTCCTCAAAAGTGCTGCCGCATTTCATCAGCGCATTGCCCGCCGCCATCGCGTCGCGGAACCAATGGCCCTGCTTATATCCGGCGTCGATTAAATCCTGCCCGCTGATAACTTCTTTCATTTTATTCTTCCTTTCCAACCGGACGGGAAATCTCCCGTCCGGCCCGTCTTTTGTAACAGGCACGGATTTGCCTGCTCTTTGCTTCAGTTCTCCTGTAGCGATAATGCCATTGCAGGTGGCGTGCCAGATTTGATTTTTTGGTGTTATATTGAGACTAAAACCAATTAAGCTATTGAAAATAATAAATAAAATTCTCTGATTTTTTTACGTTGATAATTCTGGATGTATTCATGGTATGGAAGTATGCTATCTTAAAGTATAATATTTATCTGGATTTATAAGATGAAGGCACGAGTGGTATTTGGGTTTCTTGGCACTAGGCTTGATGATGGCATGGGGCCGGAACGGTGGAACAAGTGGCGACCGACGGTGGCGCTGTGCCAAAATCCGGACTTTTTCGTTGATAAACTGATCGTTATTCATGATCGCAAGGCTGGTCCGCTGGCAAAGCTGCTCGCCAGCGACATTGCCGAGATTTCTCCGGCGACGGACGTGCGATCGCATATCATCAATCTGCGCGATCCGTGGGATTTTGAGGAAGTTTATGCTGCGATGCGTGACTTTGCGCGCTCCTATGCGTTCGATCCGGAGACGGAAGATTATTATGTGCACATCACGACGGGCACGCATGTGGTGCAAATTTGCTGGTTTATGCTGGCGGAAACACGGTTTATTCCTGCCAAAGTTTTACAGCTTTCACCGCCGCGTTATTCCCGTGGTGGTACGCAGTTGGGGGCGGGAACACATTCGATTATTGATTTGGACCTATCCAAATATGACAGCATCGCACGCCGGTTTCAGGATGAGCGCGGCGCGGCCACATCGTTTCTCAAATTCGGCATCGAAACGCGTAACGCTGCGTTTAACGCCATGATCGACCAGATTGAAAAGATTGCCATTAAGTCAAGCGCGGCGATTTTGCTAACAGGGCCAACGGGTGCAGGAAAGTCGCAACTGGCGCGGCGGATTTATGAGCTGAAGAAATCGCAGCACAAGGTGAAGGGCAATTTCGTTGAGGTGAACTGCGCTACGTTGCGCGGCGATCAGGCTATGGCGACGCTATTTGGCCACGTCAAAGGTTCGTTTACGGGCGCGACCTCAGACCGTGCGGGACTGATGGCGGGTGCGCACGAGGGCGTGCTGTTTATGGATGAGATCGGCGAGTTGGGGCCGGATGAGCAGGCCATGTGCCTTCGCGCTATCGAAGATAAGCGGTTCTTGCGTGTTGGCGCGGACAAAGAAACGCTGGTGGATTTCCAACTCATCGCCGGTACGAACAAGAACCTTGGCGATGAGGTGCGGGCAGGGCGGTTTCGCGATGACTTGCTGGCGCGGCTCAATCTCTGGACGTTTGAACTACCTGCGCTGAAAGATCGTCGTGAAGATATTGAACCAAATCTTGAGCATGAGCTGAAGCGCTATTCAGACCGCGAAGGCGAAAGCGCTACGTTCAACAAGGAGGCGCGTGCGCTTTACTTGGGTTTTGCGCTTTCAGATGCCGGGCGCTGGTCTGCCAATTTCCGTGATCTTGGAGCATCGGTTACCCGCATGGCAACGCTTGCGCCAAGCGGGCGGATTGATGTTCCGACTGTGAAACAGGAGATTGCGACACTGGGACGTGTTTGGGGTGGTGCAAGTGCTGCCACTTTACAAGGCGATTTCCCGCATGTGCGCTATGCGCTTGGAAATTATGAGACCATCGACCTGTTTGATTTATGCCAACTGGAGACCGTACTTGAAACCTGCTTGTCCAGCCGCTCTCTAAGCGAGGCGGGCAGGACGCTATTTGCGGCCACGCGCACGACAAAAACATCGGCGAATGACGCGGATAGGCTGCGGAAATATCTGGTGCGCTTCGGTTTGCAGTTTGACACAATAAAAAAGCGGCCCGTTGGGACCGCTTTTCAAATCTCGTTATGGCAAACTTAATGCCGGTATTGTTGGATGCGTGTGGTGCGCAGGCCTGCCAACCCGTGTTCTTCAATGGAGGCCTGCCATGACAGGAACTCGTCCATGGTCAGCGCGTAGCGCTTGCAGGCGTCTTCCAGGCTCAGGAGCCCGCCGCGTACGGCTGCGACAACTTCCGCCTTGCGGCGGATGACCCAACGGCGCGTGTTGGTCGGCGGGAGATCCGCAATCGTCAACGGGCTGCCATCAGGACCGATTACATATTTAACTCGTGGTCGCATTAACTCGGTCATTGTACTCTCTACTCAAACACACACTCAAAGACCTAACAAAACCAAGCTACCGCATCAGCTTTAACAAACACCTAAAATAATTGACCTGTTTTGAAACAGTTTGCCTATGATTTGGGCTTAAACGCTGAAATATGCAGATTTTTGCTTATAAAAAGAGGCCTTAAAAAACTGTGAACGCCTACTTTACATATAATAGTACTATTGATAACGTTTAGGCATCGCCCCGCTGGAGGAGAACTGCGCGGCGTTCAAATGGGAGCTAAATCATGAATATCATTCGTAAACTTGCGCTTGGCGCAAGCATGGCCGCGCTATTTTCTAGCGCTGCATTTGCCGACAAATTGGTTGTCGGTTTCTCGCAGATCGGTTCAGAATCCGGTTGGCGCGCGGCGGAAACATCCGTCACCAAGCAGCAGGCTGAAACACGCGGCATTGATCTTAAATTTGCCGATGCGCAGCAAAAGCAAGAAAACCAAATCAAAGCCATCCGTGGCTTTATCGCTCAAGGCGTGAATGCCATTCTTGTGGCACCGGTTGTTGCCACCGGTTGGGACGAAGTTTTGACTGAAGCCAAGGAAGCCAAGATTCCTGTGATCCTGCTGGATCGCGGTGTTGATGCCAGCCAAGACCTCTACCTCACATCCGTTGCTTCTAACCAAGTTAAAGAAGGTCGTGTTGCAGGCGAATGGCTGGTGAAGACTGTTGGTGACAAGGCTTGTAAGGTTGTCGAACTACAGGGCACCGTTGGCTCTACACCGGCAATCAACCGCAAGAAGGGCTTTGAAGAAGCCATTGCGGGCCACGCCAATATCACTATCGCTCGCAGCCAGACCGGCGACTTTACCCGCGCTAAGGGTAAGGAAGTTATGGAAGGCTTCATCAAAGCAGAAAATGGCGGCAAGGATATTTGCGCCATGTACGCTCACAATGATGACATGGCCGTTGGTGGCATTCAGGCCATTAAAGATGCAGGCTTGAAGCCGGGCACGGATATTTTGGTCGCGTCCATTGATGGCGTGCCAGATATTTTCGCTGCCATGGTTGCGGGTGAAGCTAACGCCACTGTTGAACTGACGCCAAATATGGCCGGTCCAGCCTTCGATGCACTTGCTGCATTTATGAAGGATGGCACGATGCCAGAAAAGTTCATCATCACTGAGTCCAAGCTCTACACTCCGGCGGACAATCCGCAGGGTGAATACGACGCTCGTAAGGGTCTCGGCTACTAATACCCTCCCGGGTTCCGCTGGATGCAAGCGCGGGGGCGTGCTTCATCCAGCGGATTTTCTTGTCTAATCATGTGAATTCGTCGTAGCCTTTGAGCTGGACTGGGAGGGGAACATGTCAGAACCGAACGTCATCTTACAAGCCAAAGGCATTTCAAAATCATTTGCGGGCATTCCCGCATTGACGAATGTTGATATTGCGCTGTTTCCCGGCGAGGTGCACGCGCTGCTCGGTGAAAATGGTGCGGGGAAGTCCACGCTCATTAAAATTTTGACCGGCGCTTACAGGCCGGATTCCGGTGACATTATCCTCGACGGCCAGCCCGTTCACCCGCGCGATACGCTGCACGCGCAGACGATGGGTATCGGCACGGTTTATCAGGAAGTAAACTTGCTGCCGAATTTGACGGTGTCAGAAAACCTGTTTGTCGGGCGCCAGCCCACTCGCTTTGGTCTGGTGGATAAGCCACGCATGGATCGCGAGTCTAAAGAGATTTTGTCCAAATATGGCTTGGATATTGATGTGCGCGCGGATCTTGGCAGCTATTCAGTTGCCGTGCAGCAAATCGTGGCGATTGCCCGCGCGGTGGAGCTTTCAGGCAAAGTGTTGATTCTGGATGAGCCAACGGCCAGCCTTGACCGGCACGAAGTGGACAAACTGTTTGAGGTGGTGCGCGGCCTGAAAGCGCAAGGCATGGCAATTGTTTTCATTACCCATTTTCTCGATCAAGTGTTTGAATTGGCGGACCGTGTGACTGTCTTGCGCAATGGTGCGCTAGTTGCGTCCAATCCGCTGCCAGCTTTAAGCCGCACGGATGTTGTGCGCCAGATGTTGGGCAAAGACATTATTACCTATGGTGCAACGATTATCGGCGATGAGCGCGAGACCGGCGATGTGCTTGTGAAATTTTCCAACTATGGGCTGCGCGGCAAAGTGCGGCCATTTGAATTGGAAATCCGCAAGGGCGAAGTTATAGGAGTGGCAGGGCTTCTTGGTTCCGGCCGCACAGAGATTGCACGCCTGATGTTTGGTATTGATGTTGCCGATGAGGGCGAGGCGACGGTTGACGGCAAGCGCGTTTCGCTGCGTCATTCAAGCGAAGCTATTAAACAGGGCTTTGGTTTTTGTCCCGAAGATCGCAAGGTGGATGGTATTTTGGGCGATCTTTCGGTGCGTGAAAATATCATCATTGCGCTGCAGGGAAGTTTGGGTTGGCACCGCGCGTTGAATCGCGATGAACAGTTGGAAATCGCTGAGAAATTTATTGAGGCGCTGGATATTCGCACCGCCTCGACTGAGCTTCCGGTGAAACTTCTCTCTGGTGGCAATCAGCAGAAAGTCATTCTGGCACGCTGGCTGGCGACTGATCCGCGCTTCCTCATACTGGATGAGCCGACACGCGGCATTGATGTTGGAGCCCATGCGGAAATTGTGCGGATGATTAACCGGTTGCGCGATGATGGCTTGGCTCTGGTGGTTATCTCCTCGGAGCTTGATGAAATCGTCGCCTACAGCTCGCGCGTGGTGGTGATGCGTGACCGCGAAATGGTCGCGGAACTGCGCGGGGATCTCATTTCTCCCGCAACAATTGTGCAGGCCATTGCCGCCCAGCCTGAAAGCATCCGGCCATGAAGCAAAATATATTACTGCGCCTTATCAATCCGCAGACAATCGCGCTTGCCGGTGTGCTGTTTTTCAATTGGTTGCTATTTCCGGGCTTTTTTAATGTGACATGGCAGGATGGCCGCCTGTTTGGCAGTGTGATTGATGTTATCAATCGCGGTGCGCCCGTTGCCATTCTTGCGATTGGTATGACGGCGGTTATCGCCACTAAGGGCGTGGATTTATCTGTTGGCGCGGTGATGGCGGTGGCTGGCGCTGTGGCGGCGACTTTCGTGGAAAGCGGCCAGCCGTTGATTATCGTGGTCGGTGCGGCCTTGCTGATCGGGCTTATCTGCGGCCTTTGGAACGGCATTCTTGTGGCGGTCTTTGAAATCCAGCCAATTATTGCGACGCTGGTTTTGATGGTGGCGGGGCGCGGTATCGCGCAGTTGATAACGGAAGGATCAATTGTTACTTTCTCGGACCCCGGCCTGATTTTTATCGGTACAGGCTCAGTGTTCGGCCTGCCGATGGCGGCGGTGATTGCCGCAGTGCTGTTGGTGCTGGTGAATTTGTTGGTGCGGAAAACTGCGCTTGGTCTGTTTATTGAAGCCGTTGGCGTCAACCGCTCTGCCGCGACCTACGCGGGGCTGCGTAGCAAGGCGTTGTTGGTCGCAGTCTATTCGTTTAGCGGGCTGTGCGCGGCGATTGCGGGCGTGATTGCCGCTGCGGATATACGCGGGGCGGATGCCAATAATTCCGGATTGTGGTTGGAGCTGGATGCGATTTTGGCGGTCGTCATCGGCGGCACGTCGCTGCTGGGCGGGCGGTTTTCAATCCCGATGTCGGTCGTTGGTGCGATCATAATTCAGGCGATGAATACCGGCATTTTGGTATCCGGTTTCAGGCCCGAGTTTAACCTGATCGTGAAAGCCGGTGTCATTATTCTAATTTTGGTTATCCAGTCGCCAAAGGCGGGTCGCTTTTTCAACTTCAACTTTTTCCGTTTTGCCAAGTAGGGACCAGCATTCATGAACCCGAAGTTCCGGCCGCTTGCTGCCACCGCGCTGATTTTCATGATCGCTTATGGCGTCTGTGTTTTCCAATTTCCGGCCATGTGGTCCACCCGCGTGTTGGGCAATTTTCTCACTGACAATGCGTTCTTAGGGATTGCGGCAGTTGGCACGACGTTCGTAATTTTGGCAGGCGGTATTGATCTATCTGTTGGAGCGGTGATTGGTTTTACCGGTGTTTTGCTGGCGATCTTGATCTCGTGGTTCAATGTCCATCCGCTAGTGGCGTTTGTTATTGTGCTTGGCGTTGCGGCACTTTTTGGCGCGGGCATGGGTGCGGTGATCCATTATTTGGAAGTGCCGCCGTTTATCGTAACGCTTGCGGGCATGTTTTTGGCGCGCGGTGCGGCCTCTGTCATGACGCAGGAT
>JANPBE010000565.1:0-6823 GCA_031430295.1 Phyllobacterium sp. | reverse complement strand
ATTCAGTGCCAACATAAACTGTTTGCTTGGTATCGGCCAAAGCCTTGGCAACCTGAACCGTGTAGCCAGGGGCCAAGAACATCCACTTGATGCCAGTGATATTCTGCGCATCAGCTGTCTTAATCATTTGAACGATCTGCGGTTCAACGGTGTTCATTACAACAGTATCACAACCAGCATCACGAGCCTTGAGCACATAGGGCGTGTAGTCGCCTTGGAATGGCAGTGTCAAATCCACCATGCCAAACTTGCTTCCACTCAGCTTTTCCCAGCGGGCAATGGCGCCCTTGTAGGCTTCATCCGTGCCGCCAACGATCCAGAAAATGCCGCAAAGATTTTTGGCATCGAGTTTCGTCGAGGCGTACTGCAATACGGCTGTTGTAAGTGTGTATGGTCCTACATTCACCGGTGAAATAGAGGGTGCATTAAAGCAGACTGGATCAACGCCAAGACCATGAACGGACAAGATGCCCGCCTTGTCATAATAACCGGCGTTGACGGCGCAGTCCAAAAGGCTGGCGCTACCGGTCAGAACGACTGCGCCTTGATTGTCAACCAAATCGCGAGCCGCTTGCGCAGCAACTTGAGGATCGGCCTTGTCGTCAGAAATAGTGTATTCAATTTTGCAGCCATTGATGCCGCCATCGGCGTTCAATTTATCAAAGGTTGCTTTGGCAGCCTTTGGAACTTCGCTGAAATCTGCAGGGCCGGTGATTGTTGAAACAGCACCGACGACAATCTTACCGTCTGTGCAGGTTGGTGTGGCGGCGGATGCAGAACTTGCACCCAAAAACATGCCTCCAATCAATGTGGCAACTGCCGTAAGTGGCAGACTAATATATTTAGTTTTCATGTTTGTAGTCCTCCCGTGTTTTGGAAAACCCCCTCCAGGGTCATCCTGATACTCTTAGTTGTTTAACATGTTAATGATATTCAAAGATGCGTCAAGCGCCGCGATGAATTTCAATCGATTTTATATGACCGATTCCTTATTCATAATGAAACGGGCAGCACGTTCACCAATCATGATGCTTGGTGCATTGGTATTTCCAGAAACCAGCGTGGGCATGATCGAAGCGTCAGCAACGCGCAAACCTTGCGTGCCTCGTACTTTCAAATCCTCGCTGACCACTGCCATTTTATCACTCAAAGGCCCCATTTTGCACGTTCCACTCGGATGGAAAACTGTCTTGGCTACGGACCGAATATAGTCACGCAACGCCGCCGGGTCTTTCTCAATGCCCGGTGCTGGCAAAACTCGACGCTTAATAATTGCTGCCAGCGATGGTGATTCAATGATCTTGATCGCCATCTCAACGCCGCGCACCAGCGTTTCCAAATCCGCCGGATTGGAGAGGCTGTTGGCGTTGAACAACGCTGGGTCTTTTGGGTCAGCCGAGCGCAATTTTACTGTGCCTCTCGACTGTGGGCGCAGGAAACACGGCCCGATGGAAAGCCCGTGCCCCGGCGTCGCTTCGCGCTCTGCAAAGCCGATAAATATCGGCAAAACATGGAACTGTACATCTGGCTGGCCGGTTCCGGCGGTATCGGCAAAGCCACCAGATTCAACGACATTTGATGTGAGTAGGCCAGTTTTAGTGAGCATATATTGCAACATATGAGCAGCGGCTTTGAGGCCCTTGTCCTGCCCGAACATTGAAATCGGATTGAGCACTTCCGCCTGCACTGTTGCCTCAAGATGATCTTGAAAATTCTCACCAACACCGGGCACATCCGCCACAACGGCAATGCCGTGGCTGGCCAGATGGGCGGCATCGCCGATACCGGATAGCTGCAAAATCTTAGGCGTTGCAATGGCTCCAGCGGTGAGAATAATCTCGGACTTTGCACTAATTGCCTCGCCGTTTTCGAGTAACACGCCGGTTGCGCGGGTGCCTTCAAACAGCACTTTTTGGACCTTCGTGCCCGTCATAATCGTCAAATTTGTACGCTTCTCCGCATCCCTGAGGAACGCTTGAGCGGCGCTCCAACGGCGGCCATTGCTTGTGGTGGATTGGTAAAAGCCAACTCCTTCTTGCGACGCGCCGTTAAAGTCTTCACGGTAAGGAAGCCCCGCCTCCTGCGCGGCACGAATGAATGCCCATGACAGTGGGTGGCCATACTTTCTGTCTGAGACTTTCAGCGGGCCTTTAGCACCGTGGTACTCGTCGGAAAGGCGTTGATTGCCCTCTAAATCGCGGAACACCGGCAACACCTTATCGTATGACCAACTGCGGCAACCCATCTGCGCCCAGGTATCATAGTCGCTACGATTTCCACGGATATATATCATCGCATTTAGCGATGAACTGCCGCCGATCACATTGCCTTGGGGCACGATGTTGGGCCGTCCATTAAGGCCCTTGTCCGGTTCAGACACATAGGCGTGGACATCACGGCCCTTCTGCAGCACTTTGAAAAATGTTGCTGGAATATGGATGTAGGGGTCGGTGTCTTTCTGCCCGCTTTCAATAAGTAACACGCGATTGCGGCTATCCTCCGAAAGCCGTGCAGCGACGACGCACCCAGAAGATCCGCCACCCGCAACGATATAGTCAAATTCTTGCGCCATATGGGCTCCGCTCAGCAAAATACGGTTTGAACGGTGGTTAGCTCCTTGAGCCCCTCCGCCCCAAACTGAACACCGATACCGGATTGCTTAACACCGCCAAACGGTGCATTCGGCTGTATGGCACCATGTTTATTGATCCACACCGATCCGCATTCTAACCGGCTGGCGACTTTGCGGGCCTGCTCCAAATCATTGGACCAGACTGAACCGCCAAGACCGCTTGGATTGTCGTTAGCCTTGGCAATCGCGTCTTCCAAATCATGATAGCGGATGATTGGCAACGCGGGGCCAAATTGCTCTTGATCGACAAGCAGACACCCGTGATCAACATCGGCAACCAGCGTTATCGGATAGAAATAGCCCGGGCCAGTTGGTGCAGTACCACCGGTCAATATGCGCCCGCCCTTTTGGCGTGCGTCCTCGACAAATTTCGACACTGTTTCGAACTGACGTGCGTTTTGCACAGGTCCGAGGATCGATGTTTCGGACAGCCCGTCGCCTATTGTGATGTTCTTGGAAAATGCAGCCAATTCGCGGCATACATCTTCGTAAATGCTGTCATGGACATAGAGGCGCTTTAGGCAGGCGCATGTCTGACCGGAGTTGATAAATGCACCCCAGAACAAGCCTTCGGCAATAGCTTTCGGGTCCGCATCCGGCAAAACAATACCCGCATCATTGCCGCCAAGTTCCAGCGTGAGGCGCTTTAACGTATCCGCTGCATTCTCCATTATTTTGCGACCGGTTCCGGTTGAACCTGTAAATGTAACCTTGGCGATATCCGGATGATTGACAATCATTTCACCCACTTCGTTTTCACCGGTGACAACATTGACAAGGCCCGGAATGAGAACTTTGTTCATCAATTCAACAAGGCGAATGGTGCTGAGAGGGGTTAGGTGGGAGGGTTTGATAACGACCGCATTGCCGACGCGGATGGCAGGAATAATATGCCAGCAGGCGATCATAACCGGCCAGTTCCAAGGTGTGATTGACCCAACGACGCCGATTGGCTTGCGGTGAAGCTCCACTTTGCCCTCAGGACCATCTTGCAGCACATCAACTGGCAAAGTGAGTTCTGCCGTGTAGCGAGTCCAGGCAATTGCACCGCCAATTTCGAAGCGCGAACCAAGGCCACCGAGAGGCTTGCCCTGCTCAAGAGTAAGGAGGTGTGCCAGTTCTTCAGCATGATCTTCGATAATCTGACCTATTGCACGACAGGCCGCCGCACGGTCTGCGTCCGGTGTATCGCGCCAAATTTGATAGGCGGCCTCAGCTGCTTTTACCGCATTATAGACATCGTTTTTGCCGCCCAGCGGCATCTTGCCAACAAGTGCGCCGGTGGATGGATTTATGACATCCGCGTAGTTTTTTGTGGAAACGGATTTGCCGTCGATTATGAGGCTGAATGAGTCCAATTTTCGCTCCTCCCAAAGCAATGTTGCCTTATGAAAGGATAAAATCGGACGCCTGTCTTGGAGTCATGCGCGGCAAAAATTGGACAGGAGCGCGGAGATGCCTAGTTTTCCAACAAATCTTTAGGTGTGCAGGCGAAAGTCTTCCGGAAACAGCGGTTAAAATAAGAGATATCATTGAACCCGGTTGAGTAAGCGACATCAGCGATATTCGGCTTGGTGCTGGCATCTTTTGAGTGAACAAGATGGTCCCGCGCCAAATAAAGCCTGCGCATCCGGATGAGCGACGATGCGGTCGTGCCCATCATGTTGAAATCTTCCTGCAACGTGCGCATCGAAATACCAAGACGATTGGCCAGCCAGCGCGGCGTTAGGTTTTCATCTGTCAGGTTTTGGTCAATCAATATCTGGATGATCTCAAAGCGTCCGCTGGCGCTTTCAACAACGGGCGGCAGGCCAAGCTCATCATCTTTTGCAAAGGCTTGTCGCGTGGTGTCAAAGAGCAGCTGCCGTAGGTGCGGCGCGCGCTTGTCGTGGGCGTCAGTTTTCACAAGCTTTGCAACCAGTGCCCGTAGCATTGTGGACATCGGGTCAGTGGCCTCAAGATGACGCGAAATATCCAGCGCAGTGGATTTTTCAGAGTAGATGAGTTGGCGCGGTAGATGAACCGACAAATGGTTGGAATAGCGCCCGCCGAAATGGAAAACAGACGGGCTGGAAGAGTCCACCAACATACAATCGCCCGGCCCGATCACCGATTGGCGGCCATATTGCTCAACGCCGCACATGCCATCCAGTTGAATCAGGAGGAATAGATTTTCGCCAAAATCGGCACGAATATCCGACCGCTCGCGGCGCACTTCGTCCAAATTATTGGCAATTTGCGCCAAATCCATGCCACCGGCACTCTCGACGCGCACCATGCCGTTGACAGTGTTTGATTGATTGAAGCGCCGTGGCTGAAACTTGCCACAGACTGTTCCCAATTTGCTCGACCATTCATCAAAGTGAAAGTCGCGGGAAGGTGTGAGATGCGATTGCGCAAACTCTACCAATGCCATACCTCGCCCTCCTCCAAGATAGCTGCAGTTTCATTGCTTAACATGTTTATGAACAGCTAGTTTTTAGCGAGAGTCAAGCACGTTGAAAAAACCAACAATAATCGGTGCAACAAAATCTTACATTACTATCTTAGCTGAAGAGGCCAAAAATGAGGTCTACTCACTCCCACTCTATAGTGCCGGGTGGCTTGCTGGTGACATCGTAAACGACGCGGTTTATGCCGCGTACTTCGTTAATAATGCGGGTGGCGACGCGGCCGAGAAAGGCCATATCGTATGGATAGAAATCCGCCGTCATGCCATCGACTGAGGTGACGGCGCGTAGTGCGCAGACGAATTCGTAGGTACGCCCATCGCCCATAACGCCAACGGTTTGCACCTCAGTGAGCACGGCAAAAGCCTGCCATATTTTGTCGTATAATCCGGCCTTGCGGATTTCATCCAAATAGACTGCGTCGGCCTCTTGCAGGATACGCAGCTTCTCGCGGGTGACACCACCGGGCAATCTGATACCGAGGCCGGGGCCGGGGAACGGGTGTCTTCCAATGAAGCGTTCAGGCAGACCAAGTTCACGGCCAAGCGCCCTCACCTCATCTTTGAACAATTCGCGCAAGGGTTCCACGAGCTGCATATTCATGCGCTCCGGCAGGCCGCCAACATTGTGATGACTCTTGATTGTGACCGATGGACCGCCAGAAAACGAAACACTTTCAATGACATCGGGGTAAAGCGTACCCTGTGCCAGAAACTGCGCCCCGCCTAGTTTCTTGGCTTCGGCGTCAAACACCTCAATAAATAAACGGCCGATTGTCTTGCGCTTCTTCTCAGGATCAGCCTCGCCCTCAAGGGTATTGATGAACATATCCGAGGCATCAACATGGACGAGCGGAATGTTGTAATGGCCTCTAAACATTTCAAGAACTTCGGTGGCTTCGTTCTTGCGCATCAGGCCGTGGTCAACAAAAATGCAGGTGAGCTGGTCGCCTATGGCTTCGTGAATGAGGACGGCCGCGACGGACGAATCCACGCCGCCGGAGAGGCCGCAGATGACCTTGCCGGAACCGACTTGATTGCGGATTTTTTGGACCATCTCTTTGCGGTACGCAGCCATTGACCAGTCGGACTTTAGACCGACGATATTGTGGACAAAATTCGCCAGCAATTTGCCGCCATCAGGGGTGTGAACAACTTCGGGATGGAACATGGTGGTGTAGTATTTTTTGGCTTCATTTACCGCGATGGCGAAGGGCGCATTTTCGGAAGTGCCAATAACTTCAAAGCCTTGCGGGAGCTCGGTGACGCGGTCTCCGTGGCTCATCCACACTGTGTAGTGTTGCCCCACTTCCCACAGGCCGTCGAGCAGCGGTGAGGCCTTTTTGATGGTGACTTCGGCACGTCCAAATTCACGTGCGTGACCGCCCTCGACAGTTCCACCTTGCTGGAGGCAGAGCGTTTGTTGGCCATAGCAAATGCCGAGAATAGGAACGCCTGAATCGAACACTGCTTGTGGCGCGCGGGGCGAATTATCATCCAGCACCGAGGCAGGGCCGCCGGAGAAGATAACGCCCTGTGGTTTGAGCTTTTCAAAAGCTTTTTGCGCCGATTGAAACGGGTGGATTTCGCAATAAACACCGGTCTCACGCACACGCCTTGCGATTAGCTGTGTTACCTGACTTCCGAAATCAATGATAAGAATGGCTTGGTGGGGCTGTGTGCTCATGGCGAGCGTTTAGTAAAAAACATGAGTCAATGCAACGGGTTAACGGGAAAACTGA
>JANPBE010000564.1:0-1603 GCA_031430295.1 Phyllobacterium sp. | reverse complement strand
GTCATACGCCATTCTTCACCAACTACCGTCCACAGTTCTACTTCCGTACGACGGACGTGACAGGTATTGTTACGCTTCCAGAAGGCACGGAAATGGTTATGCCTAGCGATAACATCTCAGCAGAAGTCACATTGATTGTGCCGATTGCAATGGAAGAAAAGCTGCGCTTCGCTATCCGCGAAGGTGGCCGCACCGTCGGTGCCGGTATCGTGGCTAATATCTTAGCTTAATCGTTGCTCACATTTTAATAAGGGCCGTTGCGGTGACGCGGCGGCCTTTTTAGTTTTGCATATCTAAAATGCAAATCATCTCGCACTGATTGCCGAGATATTTTCATAAAAGACTTGAAACAAAGCGCTTCTTGTGAAAAAGACTGCTCACCAAGCGTAGGGGTGTAACTCAGTTGGTAGAGTGTTGGTCTCCAAAACCAAATGTCGCAAGTTCGAATCTTGTCGCCCCTGCCAGTTTCCTGCTTCCATAGTCTCATTCCGCCAATCGTAAGTCTTTGATAGACATGCTTGCCAGAGCGAGATTGTTGTTTCACTTTGTCATAGGCAAAGTTGGGAGGCAGAACATGAATTTTCGCAAGGCAAAGAAACCGGCAGAAATGATTTCAGCGGAACTTGCCGCCAGTTTTGTGCAATCAAATATGTGGCTTGATTATGGTACTTCGCTTTTACAGCCTGATGTTTTTGACAAAGCGCTAGCTGCTCGCGTCACTGAACTTACTAATCTAAAAATTCGTAATTGCTTGACTGTGCGTCCGCGTGCTGTCCTCGAGGCTGATCCCGAGGGCAAGCATGTGCAGTTCTTAAATTTGCATTTTTCCGGCTATGATCGCAAGAAGTCGGATGCTGGCAGAGTGAACTACTTGCCAGTTAACCTAGGCGAAATTCCCGATTATTATCGCCGTTTTATTGACCCTGTGGACATCGTGATCTTGAAATGCTGCCCGATGGATCAGGATGGTTTTTTCAATATGAGTGCCGCAAACCTCTGGCATCGCGCCATTGTTGAGCGTGCCAAGATGGTGATTATCGAGACGACCACCGGAATGCCCTATGTTATGGGCGAAGAGACCGGCATTCATGTCAGTGAAGTTGACTATATCATTGAGGGCGATAATGCGCCGTGCGTTGAGCTGCCCAACCCGGCCGCGAGCGATGTTGACCGCGCTGTGGCAGGGCACATTGCCGGTGAAATAAAAGACGGCGACTGCTTACAGATCGGTATTGGCGGCATGCCTAACGCTGTTTGTGCGTTGCTACTGCATAGTGATATCAAGGAATTGGGTGTTCACACCGAAATGCTGACCGACGGCATTATCGATCTTTACAAATCCGGGCGGATTACAGGCACGAAAAAACAGTTGCGACCGGGCAAGATAGTTTACTCTTTCGCGCTCGGTTCGAAGGCACTTTACGAGTGCTTAGACCACAATCCGGACATGCTGTGCTGTCCCGTGGATTTTACCAATTTGCCGGAGAATATCATGAAGAATGATAATCTCATTTCAATCAATAACACGACGCAAATGGATTTGCAGGGGCAGGCGGCTTCAGAATCAGACGGTCTTCGCCATATCAGCGGCACCGGCGGGCAA
>JANPBE010000563.1:0-17261 GCA_031430295.1 Phyllobacterium sp. | reverse complement strand
AAGAGCGCCAGTCCGGCCGACATCGCCAGTCTTAGCGCTCTTATGTAAGATATTAGTCTGCGCGGCGCAGATATGTCAGCTCGTTGGTATCGACAACAACGCGCTCGCCGGAGGAAACGAATGGTGGCACGAGGATGCGCACGCCATTTTCCAAAATTGCCGGCTTGTATGATGAAGCGGCAGTCTGGCCCTTCACAACAGGGTCAGCTTCGGCAATTGCCAGTGTCACGTGGTCAGGCAAGCGAATGCCGATTGGGCGTTCTTCATGTAATTCAACGCAAACCATCATGCCATCTTGCAAGAAAGCGGCGCGGTCGCCAACGAAATCCTTTTGCAATTCAAGCTGTTCGTAGCTTTCAACATCCATAAACACGAGTGAACCTTCTTGTTCGTAAAGGAACGAGAAGTCTTTCTGTTCAAGGCGAATTTTTTCAACGGTTTCAGCCGAACGGAAACGCTCGTTGAGCTTGGTGCCGTCTATCAGATTCTTGAGTTCAACCTGATTATAAGCGCCGCCCTTGCCTGGCTTAACGTGGTTGCAGCGCACCGCAGCCCAAAGGCCGCCCTGATGCTCAATAACATTGCCCGGACGAATTTCATTGCCGTTGATTTTCATGTCTTATTCTTTTCTGAGTTTAGGGCTCGTCAGCCGCGATTGTTCGCCGCCCGACAAATTGTGCGCCTCACAAACACAAAATGCCTTTTTTAGCAAGTGTGATGTCTATTTTAAGCGGTTCGCGAGCTCAATCGCCTTTTTCAACTCACCGTCATCAAGCCCGTCCAATACATCGTCCATGTAAGGGTCATGCAGGCCGGAGCGCTTGGCAATGATGTACCATGCTGAGCCGGAAATGCTGTCGCCGTTGGTGCCGACGCCGTCATAATAGAGGCGTGCAAGGATACGTTGGGCTTCAACAGTGCCGCCTTCGGCTGCTCGTTTCATCCAAAGGAAGCCGGTCTCATAGTCTTTCTTGCCGCCCTTGCCCTGAATCATCCAGTTGCCGAGGTCAAGCTGGGCGGTATCATAATTCTGCCGCGCAGCCTTTTCCATCCAGCCGCGGGCTTTCACCTCATCAAGGGGAACGCCTGCGGTGCCATTGGCCAAATATTGGCTAACGGCATATTGCGCATCCGGCAAACCGGCGAGTGCGGCCTTTAGAAAAAGGTCGAAAGCCGCTTTGCGCTGCACATCTGTGGTGGCTGTTGATAAAATGAGTTGCGCCAGATTAAATCCAGCCAGCGCGTGACCAGCGGCGACGGATTTTTCGAGGTAAGATCTGGCTTTCACCTCATCTTTTGGCGCATATTTGCCATCCAGAAGAATGAGTGCCATTTGGAACTGGGCTTCTATCACGCCTTGGTCCGCAGCCAGCCCATAAAGACGGGTGGCCTCTTTTGGGTTTAGGGGCACACCAAGCCCGCGCGAATAGATCTCGGCGGCAAGCGTTTGCGCAGCGGCGTCGCCATCTTTGGCGCGAATTAGGGCAAGGTCCAACGCGGTGCGGTAGAGTCCGCGCTGATAGGCGCCGAACGCATCATCTTCGACCTTTTGGCCGAAGCGATTGGGATCAAGTGTTTGTACATCGCCAGCCGCGAGCGCCAGATTGGCACTGCTGATGAGCAAAGATAGTGCGAGAATTACCTTATTTTTCACGCGCCGCCTCGGTAAGTTCGGGTGCGTGCTCATCGAGCAGGGCGTTGATTTTGGCAACTTGTGCAGCCGGGTCCATGTCTTTACCGAATACAGCGGCGGACAGGGCTACAAATTCCGCGCCGAGCCGGGCAACTGTGACAGCGCTTTCAGCCACGTTGCCGCCCATGGAAATGCACGGGATTTCGATCATGCTGGCCCACCATTCGGCAAGTTCCAGCGAGCGCGGGTTTGGTTCCGGCTGATTATCGCCATCCAGCTTGCCGATGAAGAGGTAATCCGGCTGAAGTTCGCCGATTTCCAGTGCTATGTGGCGGGAATTGGGCTCGCCAACGCCGACAATCATGCGGTGTTGAAACTTTGATATGGCCTCGGCAAGGGCGTCTTGCCCGCTTGATATATGAATGCCGTCCGCCTTGGCGCGGCCTGCGCCTTGGGTGTCATCAACTACAATGGCGGCTGCATTGGCAGCCTGAATGATTGGCACAGCCTTTTCGCACCAATCGCGGAAAGCATCTTCGCTGGCGTCAAATTTGGTAAGCAAGACCGAGGCAATGTCGCCGCCGGACATGGCACTGGTAAGCGCGTCAATGGTGACAGGGATTTCGCCTGCGGGCGAGGCGATGAGGACGAGGCGGCAGCGATCAGCTAATTTAGACAAGGTGGACCTCAAAATTCTGTGTCGCGCATTAAGCGCAACAAAATGATCGGAATGGGGCGGAAGGCCAAATCCGTCGCGATTAAATTACGATGTGCAATAGTGGATTGAGGATGGTTTGAACAGGGCAAGCTCTGATGCAATATTCTTGAGGGCGGGAGGGGATAATTTCCAATTTTAAGTGCCCCGTTTACGCGCCGTTAAGGTTTACATGCGTTAACTGTGTTTATCGAGTTTCTCGATTCATTCGCGGTGGCTTTCAGCCTTCCCGATTGACGCCTCCCTGTTAAACTCTTGAGAGCCGCCCTGCGGCTCTTTTTTTTGGACGTTTGACGGGGTGAATGGCCGTTTATGAGCGGATATAGCCGTTAACCTTTCCTTAAGTATGTTGTTGCGCGGCACGCCCAAAAGCGGCAATCTCGCCCCAATGACAGATTTGTAACGTGACTTGTAAAACAGTTGCGGGAATTTTGATTTTAGAGTTTATGCAGGGCGTAAAATGAAAAGCCAAGAATTAGCGTCTTCCAACACAATCCGTCTGGCGGACCGGCGGGTGTCGTCAGACCGGTTTAAGCCGCTCTATTCGGACGGCATGAAATTGGTTGAGGAAGCCGCAGGCTATCTTGATGGTGAAGGCCGCGCTGATGCTAAAAAAATGTCACGCACGGCAGCGACGCTCTATGCCGCTGAATCCATGCGGCTGACCACGCGCCTGATGCAGGTTGCCTCGTGGTTGCTGCTCCAGCGTGCGGCGAACAATGGCGAAATGTCTTTGGCGCAAGTTGCGGAAGAAAAGTCTAAAGTTCAGCTTGAAACGCCGTCTGCCTCACGCGGCACACAAAGCTGGGAAGAACTGCCTGAAAAATTCATCAGCATTGTTGAGCGGTCTCTAGCTTTGCAAACATTGGTGAAGCGCTTGGATGAGGAAGTTTATCCAAAGCAAAAGCCTGTGGCGGAAATTGAAGTGCGGCGTAATCCCGTTGTGGATCAGATGGATCTACTGCAAGCGGCCTTCGGCGGTAGATAATCCCGCTCCACTGTAATTCTGTTTTCTGTTTGTTCACCTTTGATAATTGATATAAGTCTCTCTCAACGAGGGATTTATGGTGGCGTCAGCGATTCGCATTATTGGTATTGATCCGGGCCTGCGCCGCATGGGCTGGGGTATTATTGAATCGCTCGGCAACTCGCTGCATTTTGTTGCATCCGGCACTGTGACCTCCGATGACAAGGCCGATATGGCCTCGCGGCTTTGCCAACTGCATGACGGGCTGGTCGCCGTTATTCACACTCATATGCCAGATGAGGCCGCTGTTGAGGCGACATTCGTCAACAAGGATGCGGCGGCGACGTTGAAGCTGGGGCAGGCGCGTGGCATTGCGATGCTGGTTCCGGCCAAGGCGGGGCTGCAAGTGGCGGAGTATGCGCCGAATGCCGTCAAAAAATCCGTTATTGGCGTTGGGCACGGTGAAAAAGCGCAAATTCAAATGATGGTGAAAGTGCTGATGCCAAAGGCGATTTTTACAGGCCCCGATGCAGCGGATGCGCTGGCGATTGCGATATGTCATGCGCATAATCGAGGCGGAATTGCATTGAGACGATTGGCAATGGCGGGTTGAATGTTCTTGACTTGTTCCAGAAGTAAGAATATCTCTTACTTAAATTGGAGATCAAGTTCATGCGCGTTACCAGCAAGGGCCAAGTGACAATACCCCGCGATTTGCGCCATCTTGCGGGCATAGAGCTGAATAGCGATGTGTTATTTGGTGTTGAGAACGGCAAGATTACGATTCAAAGCCAGCAGACTGTCGGTGAAAATGACAATGAGTTGCGGCTTGACCGGTTGCTTGCGACTTTGAAAAAACTCGAAGGAACGGGTAATCCAAACTTAAGCGCAAATGATGTTATGACGATAACCAGAGATCGTTGATTGTGGCTGTGCTGGTCGATTCCAATGTGTTGATTGATATTGCGTTTCAAGATCCGGTTTGGGCCGAATGGTCGAAGGCGGCGATAGTGGCAACGGCGATGGCGCATGAGTTGATTATCAATCAGGTTATATTTGCCGAACTTTCTTATCGCTACGAAAGCTACAAGCAAGTGGATGCGCTTTTGCCGGACCGTGATTTCCGGCGTGAAGATGTGCCCTATATGGCGGCGTTCGCGGCATCCAAGGCGTTTCTTGTTTATCGCAAGTCGGGTGGAACCAAAGAGCGGCCGCTTCCGGATTTTTTCATTGGCGCACACGCGGCAGTGTGCGGGCATCATATTATCACTCGGGACACGGTCGGTTATCGCAGCTATTTCCCCATGGTTGAGTTAATTACACCCGAAACCCACTCTTTTAGAAAGCCATTTGCATGATTGGAAAACTCAAAGGCACGGTTGATGAAATCGCTGAAGACCATGTGGTGATTGATGTGCATGGCGTTTGTTATGTCGCGTTTTGCTCTATGCGAACGCTGGGTAATTTGCCGGGGGCTGGCGAGGCGGTGGTACTGTTTATTGAGACTTACGTGCGCGAAGACATGCTGCGGTTATTCGGGTTTAGAACCACGCTTGAGCGCGATTGGTTTAAGCTGTTGCAAAGCGTACAGGGCGTAGGGGCCAAGGTTGCGCTGGCGGTTTTATCAACACTGACCGCGCCGGACTTGGCCAACGCGATTGCGTTGCGGGATATTGATATGGTTTCGCGCGCGCCCGGTGTTGGCAAAAAGGTTGCCGAGCGGATTGTGACAGAGCTGAAGAATAAGGCTCCGGCCTATGCAGGCTCCCCATCCGGTACCATCGGGCTTAAGCAAGAGCTTGGCGAGGGCGTTGCACCAGTGCCGGTTATGGATGCAGTTTCGGCGCTGACCAACCTTGGCTATTCGCGTGATATTGCAGCGAACGCCGTTGCCGCCGCGCTGAAAGTGGCGGGCGAGGCGCCTGATAGTGCCAAGCTCATTCGTCTCGGGCTGAAGGAGCTGGCACGATGAATTCCTTGCCTTTGGGTATATTCCTTACTATTGTTGAAAAGTAAGGAGAGATGATTATGGGTGCGTTTCTAACAATCACTTCCAAAGGCCAGATGACTGTTCCCAAGGACATACGCGATGAATTGCATATTATGCCCGGTGATCAATGCTACGCGTGGGTTCGTGGTAATGAGATGATTGTCATTCCGCGAAACAAAAATTTTGTCGATTTGATGGGGTTTCTTGGTGATCCACCTAGTGGAAAGGGCGCTTCGCTTCAGGAGATTGATACTGCTGTAGCTGGTGCTGTTGGGCTGCATGTATCGGGAAGTGCTGCTCAGGACGATGGTTTATAATGGCTTTGATCGGGCTTGATACAAATGTGCTTTTGCGAACTTTCGTTCGCGATGATGAGGCGCAGACGGCGCGCGTTGCGAAACTGATTGCACTACGCGAGGAAACGGACATATTTTTCGTCAATGTCGCCGTTATTTTAGAGTTTTCGTGGACGTTAAGTCGGTTTTATAAATATCCTCGCACAGCCGTCCTTAGTGCCATTCGCAGCTTACTGGAGCGTCGCGATCTTGAGGTTGAGCATTATCAAATTATCGGTGATGCCGCCGTGCTATGTGAAGACAGCAAATGTGATTATTCTGATGCAGTGATAGGCCTGTTGAATAGGCGTAACGGCTGCATTCATACGCTGACTTTTGACAAAATTGCCGTAGATTCAATTCACGATATGGAGCTACTGGCATGAGTGACGCCCCACGCCTTATCACTCCGGAAAAACGTGGCGAGGATGCCGATTCGACCTTGCGTCCGCAGTCATTGCATGAATTCGTCGGCCAAAAGGCCGCGCGCGAGAATCTAAAAGTATTCATCGAGGCGGCGAAGTCGCGCGGTGAGGCGTTGGACCATGTGCTGTTTGTCGGGCCTCCTGGCTTGGGCAAGACCACGCTGGCGCAGATTATGGCCAAAGAATTGGGCGTGAACTTTCGCTCGACGTCAGGTCCGGTGATTGCGAAAGCTGGTGATCTGGCGGCGCTTTTGACGAATCTGGAAGAAAATGATGTGCTGTTCATTGATGAAATCCATCGGCTATCGCCAGCGGTTGAGGAAATTCTCTATCCAGCTATGGAAGATTATCAGCTCGATTTGATTATCGGTGAAGGTCCGGCGGCGCGGTCTGTGAAGATTGATTTGGCAAAGTTTACGCTAGTGGCGGCGACCACGCGGCTCGGCCTTCTCACCAATCCGCTGCGGGATCGGTTTGGCATTCCGGTGCGTTTGAATTTTTATACGGTTGAGGAACTGGAACTTATTGTACGGCGCGGGGCGCGCATTTTGGGAGCACCCATTGATGATGGCGGGGCGCTGGAAATTGCCAAGCGCTCGCGTGGCACGCCGCGTATTGCCGGACGGCTGCTACGCCGCGTGCGCGATTTTGCGATTGTGGCGGGCGATGATAAAATCACACGAAAGGTAGCGGACGAGGCGCTTATCCGGCTGGAAGTGGATTCGATGGGGCTGGACCAACTTGATCGTCGCTATTTGAATATGATTGCGCAGAATTTCGGCGGCGGGCCGGTGGGAGTTGAAACCATTGCCGCTGGTTTATCGGAGCCGCGCGATGCGATTGAAGACATTATCGAGCCCTATCTTATTCAGCAGGGCTTCTTGCAGCGCACTCCACGCGGGCGCGTGCTGGCGGCTAATGCATGGAAGCATTTAGGCATGGAACCGCCGCGCGACGCGGCGCAAACGGCGCTGCTGTTTGAAGATGACTAAATCTACCTTGCCCCCACCAATTTTGCGGGCAGATAGACAATTGATGACAGCAGATCGCCGCCGACACCGAGTGTTTGGCCGATAATGTCGCCGTTTTTTCGGCGCTGCCCGTTGCGCAGATTTTGACTTTTCACCATGGCGATAAATGCCGGCGAATTGGCAAATGTCGAATGGCTGAGGCGATCGCCCTTGGCGCGGACGGTTGCTAAATCCAGCACGGTGAGGCCTTGCGCGACCAACTCATCCTTGTTGGCACCAGCGCCGACACGGGATTTACCGCCGCGCAGCTCGCCTGAAATGCGCAATGCTTTATCTTCTTCGGATACCAGCACGATGATGCTTTTCGGCCGCGTGGTGAGCGATGCCAATTGGGTGCGAAATACGTCGATATCAATATCGGGCGCGGCCAAAACCAGGGGGTCAATCATACCAACCAAAGCATTGTCGCCTTCCAGCGAGAGCGAGCGCAGGGTTTCCATGGTCAAAAGTGTGCCCATTGAGTGGGCGAGCAGTATGATTGATTTAGGTTTGGCGGCGGCGGCAATCCTCAAAGTTCTCATCAGGCCATCACGGGAATATTCCACGCTATCACGGTCATAAAGATAGAGCGCGGTCTTGGCCGCCGATGGCCACGAAAAATGCAGCGATATGCCCGGAATTTCAAAGTCGTGGCGTAACTGCGCCTGTTCAAACAGACCCTCAGCAAAGCTGACATTATAGCCATGAATGAAGATGAAAATATTGCGCTGTTCGGGCGGCAGCGTTGCAAGTGACGCACGAAGACGTGATGTTAGTATGGCGTCATCATCGGTGAGCGTCGCCGAAGTTACGGCAAACTGCTTCTTCAAATCGGGTTTGGCAGTTGGGAATTCCATACTCCCGGCTATACGGCTCTTAGGGACCGAAATAGTGAAGTCGCCAAAGTGCAAATTATCTGAGCGCTCGGCACCAAACATTATTTGCTTGTCTGGCGAGGGCACGCGCATGGTGGCGAGAAACACCCGCTCGCTCGTTGCATCCCTCACATCCGCGATCACACCCAATCCCACTGTAGGCTTGGTAGCGCAGGCCCCAAGAGTGAGGCTAAGCATGAGGATTGTGAGAATAGAGTAAAGACGCATGGCTGACTCTGAACCTGTTATCATATGAACGATGCTTAGAGGTCTGTTCATGGTCATGCAAGTTTAACGCGACAATTCTTTCACCATGTCGATCACATCAGTCTCAGACTTCCGGCTTTCAAACTCTTCAACCACGCCGAACGGGCCACCATAGCTCCATAGTGCCCATGCAAAACCGTGGCGTTCAGCGCGTTCCATTTGGGCCTTATAATAGGCCGCACGGACCGGGCCGGGAATGATGACCGGGTTTTGATATTCCTGCCGGATGATGCCAAACTCGCCGAGGATGATGGTTGAAGGGTCAATATTATTTTTGGTTGCCCAGTCGGATACGATGCTGAAATTGCGCTCCATTTCGGCTTCTTGGCCTCCTTCGGTGGCAATCAATGCTACCTGTTCGTCAAGGTAAGCCAAGTGGCCGGAGACCTTGTCAGCGGGCGCGTCTGACTTGATGCGCTCTCTTATCGTGTCGAGGATTTTATCAAGTTCCGGCTTTGGCGTGTCATAAAGCGGGAAGGGCAGGCCGTAAACATAGGGCATGAAATCGCCTGTCCATGTTGCGCCTTGGTGGGTAATGATGAACGGGTCGTAGGAGTGAAACGACCATATGAGATTGTCGTCCGGATAGTCTTTCGGGTCGAGCTTGGCCAGACCTTCTGCGCCGCCCCAACACGCCCCGGATAGGATGAGCGTAAGGTCGGGCGCGGAAGCGCGGGCCGCTGCGAACGTCTGTTTTAGTTTTGCTGGCCAATCATTTGTGCCGTCGCTGTCGCAATCAATCGTTGGCTCGTTGAACGGCTCTAAGGCCACGCGCTCAGGATTCTCACGAGCAATAGATTGCGCGATGCGGCGGGTGAATGTCAGATAGTTTTCAAAAGTGGCCGTATCTTTCAGCACTTCGCTGGTTCCAATCGGCCGTGTGGCGCTGCCTGGTAACCAGTGCAAATCAACAATGACATTGAGACCTGCGTCTTCGGCCATTTTGACTGACTGCAAAACGGAATCGTAAAGCTGGTCATGAAGTGCAGCGGATTTATCGGATAGAAAAATTGAAGGGTCTATGGGCATACGCACAAAATCAAAGCCTGCTCCCTTCAGCGCCTTTAGTTCTTTTGCGCCCATCGTTTTGCGCCACTCGGGGAATGGCAGCACGGCCTTTGCATCACTCCATTGATCTTCTTGTGGCCATGTTGTCCAAATATCCAACGAAATGCCGCGCCTTGGTTTAAAAGCCGCTGCGTCTGCTGCGGGTACAAAGAACACGGCAAGGATGGCGGCGAGGCAGAGGATTTTCATAAGATGCGCGGCTTTCAAACTTTTGACTTATCACGCATATAAAGTGCGCGTGGATATAAGGGAACGTGAATGCGCGAACATGGTGAAAATGCGGGACTGGCAGGCGAATTGACCGACGTTGGTCATCGTTTGAAACAGCGCGTTTATTATGAAGACACGGATTTTAGCGGTGTGGTTTATCATGCGCGCTACCTGCATTTCTTTGAACGCGGGCGCACGGACTTCCTACGCATCAGTGGTGTTTCGCACACCGAACTTGAGGCAGGCGCGCATTCCGGACCACGGTTAGAAAAGTTAGTGTGGATTATACGTCGGATGGAAATTGACTATAAGGCTCCCGCTAAAATCGATGATATTTTGACGATTGATACGCGGACGCTGGAGATTTCTGGCGCACGAATTGTTATGGGGCAGGAGATTTTTTGTGAGGGGAAACTGCTCTGTGTCGCGCGGGTTGAAGCGGCGCTGGTGAATGGCGAAGGGCGGCCACGGCGGTTTCCCAGTGATTGGTTGACGGCTTTTCAACCGCGCTAGTGCCATTCAGTTTGCTAAAATTTGAATTAAATAACCCATCCTTAACCATAACAGGCCATGAATGCAGCTGAATGGTAGTCGTGGTTCGCTCCTCGCCTTCCTTTAACCAAATTGTGCGGGGATAGCCGTGCCGGGCGTTAGGGTTAACGTCAGTCTGGCTCACAACCGCAAACTGACACTATCAAAATCGCCCGGTAATTCGCCGGGCGTTTGGATTCGAGGGTATAAAATGGAACAAGTCGCATTAGCCGCACCAGAAGTGAATATGTCACTGTGGGGCTTGTTTACCCAAGCTGGTTGGATCGTAAAGCTAGTGATGATCGGTCTGCTTGGCGCGTCTATCTGGACGTGGGCGCTGATTATCGAAAAGACCATTCTCTACCGCAAAATGCGCGCCGCACTGGACCGGTTTGAGCAGGTGTTCTGGTCCGGTCAATCGCTTGAAGAATTGTACCGCACGCTGGCGGATCGCAACACAATTGGCATGGGTTCGATTTTTGTCGCCGCCATGCGCGAATGGAAGAAAAGCTTTGAGCGCGGAGCGCGCACGCCAATTGCGCTGCAAATGCGCATTGAAAAGTCCATGGATGTGGCGCTGACGCGCGAAATGGAAGTGCTGGAAAGCCGCCTGACATCGCTGGCTACAATCGGCTCTGCCGGTCCTTTCGTAGGGCTGTTCGGCACGGTTATTGGTATTATGACATCGTTCATGGCCATTGCCGCTTCCAAGAACACCAACCTTGCGGTTGTGGCTCCGGGCATTGCGGAAGCTTTGTTGGCAACGGCGATTGGTCTGGTTGCCGCTATTCCGGCGGTTATTGCCTATAATAAGCTGAACTCGGACGTGGCTAAAATTGGCTCGCGCTTGGAAGGCTTTGCCGATGAATTTTCTGCCATACTTTCGCGTCAAATTGACGAGAAGATTGGCAAGCAGGCGTAAGTCTAACGACACGAGTGAAGGACTAAGCGCATGGGCATGTCATCGGCAGGCGGTAATCAGGGCAGAAAAGGCCGGCGGCGCGGACGCGGTCGCGGCGGCGTGATGAGCGAAATCAACGTGACGCCGATGGTGGACGTAATGCTCGTTTTGCTGATTATTTTCATGGTCGCAGCGCCGCTTATGACCGTTGGTGTGCCGGTAACGCTGCCGGATACGCAAGCGAAAGCTTTGAACGTTGATACGCAGCCGATTACGGTTTCGATTAACGCGACGGGCGAGATTTTCATTCAAGAAACGCCTATTACACTTGAAGATCTGGAACCAAAGCTGAAAGCCATTGCTACCCAAGGCTATGAAGAGCGCATTTTTATTCGCGGCGACAAGGATGCTGATTACGGCACCGTTGCCAAGGTGATGGCGAAAATTTCCTCCTCGGGATATAAAAATCTTGGGCTTGTCAGCCTGCCGGAACAGGGTGGCTAATTGCCAATGAAGGGTCCGGTCGCCTCATCCACGGTTATCCACATCATCCTCTTAATACTGGGTTTGGTGTCACTGTCTTCGACCAAAAAGCTCGAAACAGGCGGAGAAACCGTGGCCGTGACCATGATTACGGAAGAAACCCAAATTCAGCAGGGCGACCAAAAAGCACCAAAGGCTGACAAAGCCGCGCCGAAACCGACGACTAAGCCACAAACGCAACCTGATGCCAAAAATGTTGGCGACAATGAAACAGATTTGCCTACGCCGCCAAAGCCTGCCGATAAGCCTAAGCCCGTGGAGACAGCCGCGCCGCCAAAGCCGCAGGATAAGCCAGTAGTTAAGCCTGAAGAGACCAAGCCGGAAGAGCCGAAGGTTGATCCGGTTGCGGATGCGATTGCCAAAGAACAGGCGGACGCTAAAGCCGCGGAGGCGAAAGCCGCTGAAGCAAAAGCGGCAGATGCGAAAGCTGCCAAAGTCGCTGAAGCAAAAGCTGCCGATGCGGCGGCGAAAGCTGAAACCGCAAAAGCTGATGCAAAGGCAGAAGCCGCCGCAAAAATTGAAGCTGAGGCTTTGCTGAAGGCCGAAGTTGATACCAAGGCACTGGAAGAAAAAGCTGCTGCTGATAAGGCAGCCAAAGCTGAAGCTGATCAAGCCAAGGCAGATGCTAAAGCGGAGGCTAAGGCTGTGGCGAACGCAAAAGCTGCCGAAGAAGCCAAGGCTGCGGAAGCGGCAAAAGAGGCTAAAGATGCGGCGGTCGCTGAGGCCAAAGCTGCTGCTGATGCGGAAGCGAAGGCGGCCAAAGCTGCTGCAGACAAGGCGGCAAAAGCCGAGGCTAAGAAAGCTGCTGCTGCTGCCAAGGCTGAAGAAAACAAGCTGAACGATGATATCGCCAAGGCCCTTCTCAACAAGGATACCGGCGCGACCGGTGGCGCGAAGAAATCAACGGATCAAGCTGCACTCGGCGGCAAAAAGACCACTGGCGGCTCCAAACTTTCGTTGAGCGAAATGGATGCGCTGCGCGGCAAGATACAGGGCTGTTTCAGCTCCACTCCTGGCATCAATGATGTTGGCGCTTCAATTGTGAAGGTGAAATTTAACCTAAACCAAGCCGGTGAAGTGGATGGCAGTGCGAAAATCACTTCCAATGGTGGTGGGTCGGGAGCGGAGGTTGCTGCCTCAGAAGCGCTGCGCCGCGCGGTGATCAAATGCCAGCCTTATGATTTGCCGGCAGATAAATACGATGTTTGGTCGGAAGTCGAAGTTAGCTTCGATTTGAGCAAGCTGGATCAATGATGAATGAATAGACCCGCAATCACACTTGTGTGCGGTGATAACAGTATAAGTTCGATTGACGTTAGAGAGGTCAAGGTACGATGAAAAAACTGATGAGACATGTCGCGGTCGCGATTTTTGCATTCACCGCGGCGATTGGCTTGGTGGCGAACCCCGCGTTTGCTCTAGTGGAGCTGAGCTTGGATAAGCCCAATGCGGAACCATTGCCAATCGCGATCACGGACTTTCTCTCTGGTGAGCTTGGTCCGCAAATTTCCGGCATAATTGCTGCGGATTTGAAGCGGTCCGGCCTGTTTGCGCCGATTGATAAAGGTGCTTTCATTGAAAAGATCACCAATCCCGATGTTGCGCCGCGCTTTGATGATTGGAAAGTCATCAATGCGCAGGCATTGGTAACCGGCAAGGTTTCTATGGATGGTGGCAAAATTCGTGCGGAATTTCGGCTTTGGGATACGTTCGCCGGTGAGCAGTTGGAAGGCCAGCAATTTGTTGCTGACGCCAGCAACCAGCGCCGGATCGCGCACATGATTGCTGATGCGATTTACAAGCGGCTTACGGGTGAGGACGGCTATTTTGATACCCGCATTGTGTTCGTTTCTGAATCCGGACCAAAGACTAAACGCATCAAGAAATTGGCGATTATGGACCAAGACGGCGCTAATGTTCGTGCGCTGACATCCGGCAAAGACTTGGTACTGACGCCGCGCTTCTCGCCTAACCACCAAGAAGTGACCTACATGTCTTTCGATGGCGATGTGCCTTCGATTTATCTGTTGCAGCTTGAAACCGGACAGCGCGAAAAGGTCGGCAACTTCCCCGGCATTACCATTGCGCCGCGCTTCTCGCCGGATGGTCAAAAGGTTATTTTGAGCCTGTTGCAGGATAATGGCTCGGCAAATCTCTATACAATGGATTTACGCAGCCGCAGTGTGACGCGCCTGACGAATTCGGCTGCGATTGATACTTCTGCTTCATATTCTCCGGATGGCAGCCAGATTACGTTTGAATCTGACCGTGGCGGCAAGCAACAGATTTACCTTATGAGCGCCGGTGGCTCTGAGCCGCAACGTATCTCATTTGGTGATGGCTCGTATTCCACGCCAGTGTGGTCGCCGCGCGGGGATTATATTGCTTTTACTAAGCAATCGGGTGGGCAGTTCTCTATTGGTGTGATGAAGCCGGATGGCTCGGGCGAGCGTTTGTTGACGACCGGCTACCTAATGGAAGGTCCGACATGGGCACCAAATGGCCGCGTGTTGGCGTTTTATCGCACAAATCAAGGCGGCGAGCCTGGCATTTATTCTATCGATTTGACCGGCTATAATGAGCAGCAAATCAAAACACCGGGCGGGGCTTCCGATCCTGCATGGTCACCAATTCTTGAGTAATAGTCTACTTGCCGCCTTTTGGCCGTATTCCACGGTCAAGGGGCGCTTGAGCTTGTCGCATTCTTCTTAATCGTTTGATGTCCCATCAAACTGGAAAATGCTCTAAACGTGCATTCAGAAACTATTAACTATGTTTATTGGCGCTGGATTAACCCCGATGTGGTTACTGAAAGGCCAACGAAACATATAAATTGCAAGGAGTACCGGCATGAGCCGTTTTGCATCCATGACCCGTAGCCCGATTGCCATCGCGCTGGTCGCCATTCTCGCCGTATCCGGCTGTGCCACGAAGAAGAACCTGCCAAACAATGCCGGTGATCTCGGTCTTAACGGCGCAAATGGTGCTGGCGGTGCGCCCGGCTCTACGCAGGATTTCACTGTTAACGTTGGGGATCGCATCTTCTTTGATACGGATTCATCCGTTGTCCGCGCTGATGCGCAGGCCACTTTGACCAAGCAGGCACAGTGGTTGCAGCAGTATCCTAACTATCCAATCACTGTTGAAGGCCACGCCGATGAGCGCGGTACACGCGAATATAACATTGCCCTTGGCGCGCGCCGTGCTGCGGCAACCCGCGACTTCTTGGCATCAAACGGTGTGCCAGCTGGCCGCATGAAGACAATTTCCTACGGTAAGGAACGTCCGGTTGCTGTTTGTGACGATATTTCTTGTTGGAGCCAAAACCGCCGCGCGGTAACGGTTCTTGGCGGCGCTGGCAGCTAAGTTTCAATGGCTTTCGATTAGATGAAGAAAAGCGGCCTTTGCGGGCCGTTTTTTTATTGTAAAATCAACAAAATTTGGACGAACTTTAAGTTCAGGCTATAAGCGAACCGGGTTTCGGTTGCCAAAGGGGCAGCCGGGGGAAGTTTTAGGGAAAACAAATGCGTTTGAAGACAGTTTTGGCGGCAACGGCGCTGCTTTTGAGTAGCGCAGCCGGCGTTGTGGCAAGCGGAGTGGATAATTCTGCCCGCGTTCCCAGCTGTGGTATTGAGGTGACGGGCGATCAATTTGTGCCGGTGCCGCAGCGCGCAGTGGGTGCGCAAGCCCCTGTTCTTGTTGCACAAAATGCGGATTCGCAGCAGCTTGAAGAGCAAATTCGCTTGCTTAGTGGCAAAGTGGAAGAGCTGAACTTCCAAATTCTGCAAATGCAGGAACAAGTGCGCAAGATGCAGGAAGACAATGAATTCCGCTTTCAGGAACTCGAAAAATCCAAGCAGGGAGGCGTGAAGCAAAAGCCCGGCAATACTGATGTTGCCGCCGCGCCAGCGGATGAGGCCCCTGCCGACCCGGTTGGTGATGCGATTGCCAATGACCAGAATGCAGATGCGCCAGCGGTGGCTAGCAAGAATGGTAAGGGCCCAAAAGATTTGGGAACTGTGACGTTTGATGCCAATGGCAATCCTGTTGCCGGCAGTGTTGAGCAGGCTCCAGCTGATGGTGCGGATACGGCGTCGCTGGGCGATGCCAATGATCCGAAAGAACTGTATAAAACCGCCTATGACCATGTTTTAGCAGGGGAATATCCGGAAGCGGAAAAGTCATTTCGCCAACACATTGAACAATATCCGACAGATCCGCAGACAGCGGATGCGCGTTATTGGCTAGGCGAATCGCTGGCAGCGCAGGATCGCCATCGCGAGGCGGCTGAGGTTTTGCTAGCGGCGCAGAAGGATTTCCCGAAATCTAAAAAGGCGCCTGATATGCTGTTAAAACTTGGTGTTTCCTTGGCCGCGCTGGATAATAAGGACGTGGCTTGCGCCACTTTTGCGCAGGTTGTGAAGAAGTATCCGAAGGCTAGCGCGGCGCTTTTGGACCGTGTTTCTGCCGAGCAACGCAACGCTGGCTGCTGATTTTTGACGATGCAATTGCCGCTGGATGAGATTTTTGGCGGCATTGATTTTGGTAATGTGAATGCTGTTGCCGTCGCCATTTCGGGCGGGAGTGATTCAACGGCTCTTCTATTTTTGCTGCAAGATTATATCAAAACTCTGGCGACTGCGCCGCACATTATTGCCATTACAATTGACCACAGACTGCGTCCGGAAAGCGGTTGCGAAGTGCACGAAGTGAGTGCGCTGTGCGCCCGAAATGGCGTCGAACATGCAACGGGCGTCTGGTCGGGCGCAAAACCCAATACAGGCGTGCAAGCGGCAGCGCGAAATGCTCGTTATGCGTTGCTGAGCGAGGCTGCGGCGCGGGCGGGCGCGACGTTGGTTTTGACCGGTCACACTTTCGACGACCAGATTGAAACAGTGGCGATGCGTATGGCGCGCGATGGCTCGCCGGACAATGCGGGGCTGGCGGGAATTGCACCTTGTACATTAGCGTTTAATGATTTTCACGATGGCGAACCTGTTTGGTTTGCGCGGCCATTGCTCAAGGTGCGGCGGGCTGCCTTGCGTGATTATCTTCAAGGTCGCGGTATTGGCTGGATCGACGACCCGTCCAACGCCAATGAAAAATATGAGCGGGTCGCGGTGCGGCAGGGTGAGCTGGATGAGGCGATGCTGTCACGGGTGCAGCGCGAGGCGGCGGCTCAGCGATTTGAAACTGGTCATGGCGCGGCAGTGTTGATTGAGCGGTATGCGCAAGAGGTGACGCCGGGGCTGATTTTTGTTGCGCGCGAAATTGAGGGTGAGCCGTTTGCAGCTCACGCGCTGATGGCGCTGATTGCTTTTGCTGGCGGGGCGGGGTGGATGGCTGAACCATCCGTTGGAGAGTCCATTTTGCAGGGGTTGGCAGATTTCAAAGCAGGAACGCGCAAGGCGCCGCTGCGCATGACGGCAAGCGGGGCTTTGGTTGATGTGCGTAAAGCTGGTGTTTTTTTGCTGCGGGAAAAGCGGGAGGTTTTGGAGGCAAGCAAGCGGGCGGCGTTTGACGGGTTTTATCGAGAAGTGGCGGCACTTCCTTCTCCCCGCCTCTGGGGGGGTGATGGTGCCCGTTGGGGGGTTGTGGGGCAGCTCCGAGATTTGGAAGAGAAGCCCGAAAGTTCAAGGAATTTGCCGGATGTTGATAGGCAATCTCCAAACATCGGCGCTGCCCCGCAACCGGCGCTACGCGCCACCATAACCCCGCAAGAGGGAGGGTGTAGAAGTGATGCAGCTAATCCACCATCCCGCATGGCTCACGCAGTTAATAAACACCCGAC
>JANPBE010000562.1:0-4115 GCA_031430295.1 Phyllobacterium sp. | reverse complement strand
CCAGAGTGCGGAGGAAAACCATGTGTCTAGGACGTCGGGATCGCGTTGGATTGGTATTCTTAACATACCACTACTGCCAAAAGTAGGCGAATAGTTTACTAGCTCATCTAGCTGTTGTTGCGTCGCCCCTTGGGGGATATCTCCAACATAAGGAGTAAAGTTACCGAGGACAATTTCTACATCCCTTTGCAACTTTTCCGAATAAAAAACACTCGCCATTTCAAGCGCCTGCTTCTCAGTTGTAGCGCAGAATGCTCTTTTTTCAGCGGTGAGATTAGGATTGCCATCCATAAGCCCCGCTCCGCTACTGTGAACTTGCGGCCCATACCAAACTGGTATCTGGTGCCCCCACCACAATTGCCTTGAAATGCACCAAGGCTGGATATTTTCCATCCATTGGTAATAGGTTTTGTCCCAGTTTTCAGGCACGAGTTTGGTGCGGCCTTCGCGCACGGCGGCTATTGCGGGCTTGGCTAGTTCTTCGGCGTTGACGTACCATTGGTCGGTCAGCATCGGCTCGATGACGGTGCCGGAACGGTCGCCGAAAGGCTGCATGATCTTTTTCTTTTCGACGCCTATTAAAAGGCCATCGGCTTCGATGTCAGCAACTACTCTTTCACGCGCCTGTGGCGCTTCACCCTTTTCAGCAAATCTCTTCAGCCCGCGATATTCATCGGGAACCAGATTGATAGCATCAACCATGTTGGCATCCGGCTGGCCGCCAGCTTCGACAATGTCGCGTGCTTGGGCGGCGGAGAGCGCGTAGGCCGTTCCATCAGCCCGCATTGCGCCTTTGGTATCCATCAACCGATACATCGGAATATTGTTTCGTTTAGCGACCGCATAGTCGTTCTGATCGTGAGCGCCAGTTATTTTTACAGCACCTGAGCCAAAATCCTTGTCCGGATATTCATCGGTGATGATCGGAATCAAACGGCGGTGCTCTTTGGGGCCGACGGGGATTTCGCACAGCTTGCCGATGATGGGCGCATAGCGCTCATCTGACGGATGAACCGCCACCGCGCCATCGCCCAGCATGGTTTCCGGGCGCGTGGTGGCGATGGAGATGTAATCGCGCGTCTCGCGAAGCGTTACATTGCCGTCGGCATCCTTCTCGACATATTCGTAAGTCTCGCCGCCCGCGAGCGGATATTTGAAATGCCACATGTGGCCGTCAACTTCGGTATTTTCGACCTCAAGATCGGAAATCGCGGTCTCGAACTTGGTATCCCAGTTCACAAGGCGCTTGTCCTTGTAGATGAGGCCTTCGTTATAAAGCCGCACGAACACTTCAGTGACAGCATCGACCATCTGGTCGCCCGCCTGACCGTTTTCGCCCATAGTGAACTTTTCGCGCGACCAATCGCACGACGCGCCGAGGCGTTTTAGCTGATTGAAAATCAGGCCGCCGGACTCGGCTTTCCATTCCCAGATTTTCTGGAGAAATTCAGGGCGCGTGAAGTCGGTGCGCTTCTTGCCTAACGCATTCAATTGGCGCTCGACCACCATTTGCGTGGCGATGCCCGCATGGTCCATGCCGGGTTGCCACAGCACATCGCGCCCGCGCATACGCTCAAAGCGCACCAGAATATCCTGCAATGTGTTGTTCAGCGCGTGGCCCATATGCAGCGAGCCGGTGACATTTGGCGGCGGAATGACGATGGCATAAGGATCCGCGCCGGGCTTGGAACTCGCACCCGCTTTGAAAGCGCCTGCGTCATCCCAAAGTTTGGCAATGCGCGGCTCAACAGTGGCGGATTCAAATGATTTCTCAAGCATGATGGGTCTCAAGTTTATTACGTTTATGTCGGGGCAATACACCAACGCCGGACGAATTGCAGGAAATAACGTGGTTAGCTGTCTTCTCTCCGATTCTTCATCGGGGAGAAGATGCCGACAGGCAGACGAGGGGCGGCAGATCACGCAAATTCCGTGGTATATCGCCCCTCACCCTACCCTCTCCCCGTTGAAGAAACGGGGAGAGGAACGCGCCTCGCCGTCCCAGCCTATTCAAAAACCAACGTACTTTCCCGCCTCAGATGCAAGGCGGTGGTGTAAAAATTAACTGTCTTAAAGCCAATGGCCAACGCCAAGTCAACCAAGCAAAACGCCGCCGCAAATCAATGCAGCGGCGCATGAAAACAAAACGTGACTTAACTCAGCGCGTGCCGCGTGAGACGCGCTCGATTTCTTCGCGCACGAGGCGCTCGACGAGCGTTGGCAGATTGTTATCCAGCCAGTCTTGCAGCATGGGGCGGACCATGTCTTCGGTCATCTGGGCAACAGAGGTGTTGCGCTCTTCGTGCAAGGCTACCGACAGATTTTCAAACGACTTGGCGACCTGACGGCCTGCCATTTCGGAAATGATCGGGCGTAGCTCTTGGGCGAAGGGCGATTCGATGCGCTCGGGCTGCACTTCGTGGATGATGCGGGGCTGGAACATTTCCGGCTCATAGGTCGCGCGCGGCGCTTCCGACTGAACAACGGGTGCAGTCACTTCAGCTTCATCTGCGGTGAAAATATCAGCTTTGGCAAACTCGCGCTGGAAATCGTCGAAATCAGCACTGCCGACTTCAAGCTCCGGCTCGCTGGCCACTTCCGGCAGTTTATCGGCGTTGCCGTCTTCGATTATCCGGCGAATTGAGGCCAGAATTTCTTCCATCGAAGGTTCGCGTGATACGCTATTTGCTTGGGTCATGGTTGTTGCCGCGCTGTTTGCCTGATCCGCAGGCCTTAGAATCACAAATAGGTTAGCCCATCGCCGGGAAAAATAGAATCCCGACGGGTGATTTGATTGGCATGTTCAACAGATTTGATTCGGAAACGACTCGTATTATCTGCCATCCGGCGTGCGCAGGCCGAACCATTTGTCCTTGACCGCAATATAGTGCTCTTCCGGGTCTTGCACCTGAACGCCAAGGCCGAGGCGCGAGGCGCTCAAGCGGCCAGTGGCGGAGAGAACTGCATAGCTTGCTACAACGACATTGCGCTGGGCTTCAACCAACGACAACTGCGCATCAACCACGCTGCTTTGGGCGTTGAGCACATCCAAAGTGGTGCGCTGACCGACCTTGCGCTCTTCGCTTACGCCATCCAACGCGAGTTGGGCTGCGGAAACCACCTGAGCGTTGGCAGACACTGACGCCTGCGATGCCACCATTTGCGTCCAAGCGGATGTCACCGCAGCGCGAACACTGTCAGCCGCTACATCAACATCTATACGTGCTTGGCCTACTCTTTCTTTTTGCTGGCGCACTTGGGCAGCAACTTTCCCACCCTGATATATCGGCACAGTCAATTGCAAACCAACACTGGCCTGATTGTAGGTCGTATCAGGGGTGGGCGAATTACTGCCGTAGTCCCTGGCATTGCGCGAAACAGCGGCGGAAGCGCCTAAAGTCGGCAACAATGCACCTTCCGCAACTTTTACACCAAATTCAGATGCGTCAACAGCGTGCTTGCTGGCTAATATAGCTGGATGTTCGTCGGCAGACACCGACAGTGCTTGATCGAGCGACCTTGGCATTAGCTTTGAGGCAGGCGAGCCAGCTTTCAGGTCTTTTGGATCCTCGCCAATGATTTGCCGGTAAATAGCGGCGCTGGATTTAGCCTGCGCTTCGGCGGCGTTGGACAATGCAATCGCTCCAGCACGTCCGGCTTCGGCCTGCGCCATGTCAGTCCGCGTACCTTCGCCCACATCAAAGCGCGCCTTCGCAGACCGCACCTGTTCGGCAAGGAACGCAACATTTTTCTTGCGCAACGCAGCAATTTTTTGGTCGCGTATTACGTCCATATAGGCTGACACAGCGTTGAAAAGTGTGTTTTGTTCAGTATTACGGAGATTCTCACGCGAGGCAAAAACTTGCGACTCTGCGGAGGCAATGCCGTTTTTTGTGCGAAACCCGTCAAATAACGTTTGATTTATTTGAACGCCGAACGAACCGGTGGATAACTGCGTGCCCGCTTGCGAAGTGTAAGCGGCTGAAGCGGTTGCCTCAACAGTGGGGCGATAACCTGACTTGGCAATCGCCACGCCCTCATCTGTCACGCGCACACCGGCGCGGGCAGAAATTAATGTCGAATTATTATTGTAAGCTTTGGCCAGCGCGCCATTG
>JANPBE010000561.1:0-7174 GCA_031430295.1 Phyllobacterium sp. | reverse complement strand
CGGCGGATGATTTTTTCGCAGAACATCCAGAATTTGGTTGAGCGTAATGGACCAACTCCCGGTCCCATAAATGTTTTATAGTAGAAACCAGCGGAAAATAGTTTGCCTGCGAAGCCGTTCACCGCGCCAACATCATACTGGAGTGAGGGAAAACGATTTTGGCTCTCGGCTATCAATCCATCGAAGATTTCGACCTCTGTGGCGCGAAGGTTTGGTTCGCGGTAACCGTTTCGTACCAATGTCACCAACGCATTTGGTTCGGCGTTGCCGGGGGCGAAAAGGCCGCGCGGGCGGTGATATTTGAAGGAACGACCGAAAATGGTTTGGCCATTGGCAAGTAGGGCGGCGGCCAGAGTTTCACCTTCGATGCCAGTTACAGGCTTGCCATCGAAATAGACGGTGATCTGATTTGCGGCGCTTGTGCCTATGCGTTTGAAGCTCATGGTTTGGCTCCTTGCATGGCGTCGCGGGCAAACATCACGCTGAATATTTCGTGAGTGGAGGTGTCGCGCTCCACGAGCAAATGACCACGGCAACCAGCATGGTGTTGCCAAAATTCCTTATGGTGGCCACGCACGTTTGTGCGCTCATATACATAGTTGTGCCACGCGTCTGCGTCGGTTGAACCAAGCTCTGGGCGCGCGCGGTTGGCATCGCCTTGGTAGGTGAATTCGATGAGGTCGCGGGTTCCGCAGTGGGGACAATTTATGCGCATATCAATGCCATTTCGGGGTTGCGCCCATGCCTTTGTCATCGATCTGTTTTCCGTTGCGGAAACGCGAGAGGACAAAAGGGGCAGCCAGCGGGTGGATTTCATCTTTGGCAATTGTGTGGGCAAAGCAAACGCTGAGCCGGGGGTTGCCTTGAACCCGCCATAACACCAGCCGCAATTGAGATACATGCCTGGCAACGGGCCGATGTCGATGATCGGCGCGCCATCCATCGACATATCCATAATGCCGCCCCATGAGCGTAGCAGGCGAACGCCCGTTAGCCCCGGAAACAGTGCAACCATTTCGCTCATCACATCCTCTACAATCGGCAGATTGCCGCGCTGTGCGTAGGAATTATAGCCATCAATATCGCCGCCAAACACGATGCCGCCCTTGTCTGATTGACCGAAATAGAGATGGCCGCCGCCGAAAGTCGCGACTGTATCAATTACGGGTTTTAGCGCTTCGGAGACGAAGGCTTGCAAGACGTGGCTTTCAATCGGGAAGCGGTCTATGCCGGCTAAATTGAGTACATGCCCTGTGGAACCTGCGACAGCGACAGCGACTTTCCTGGCGCGGATTTCGCCCCGCGTGGTTTGAACGCCGATTATTGTTTCGCCATCGCGCAAGAAGCCGATGACTTCGCAGTTTTCAACAAGGTCTACGCCGAGCCGATCCGCGCCACGCGCGTATCCCCATGCCACAGCATCGTGACGAGCTGTGCCGCCGCGCCTTTGCATCAAGCCGCCCTCGATGGGAAAGCGCGCATTGCGGTCCATATCAATGCCGGGCAAGGCTTGCGCCACTTGCTCTCGGGTGAAGAGCTCGGCGTCTAGTCCGTTCAATCGCATGGCATTGCCGCGCCGCGCATACGCATCCATCTGCGCAGGAGAATGGCCGAGATTGAGAACACCGCGCTGCGAAAACATTACGTTGTAGTTCAGCTCGTGACTGAGTGTCTCCCACAGTTTCATCGAATATTCGTAGAAATGCTGGTTTTCGGAAAGCAGATAGTTGGAGCGAATGGCAGTGGTGTTGCGCCCGACATTGCCGGAGCCGAGCCAGCTTTTTTCCAGCACTGCGACATTGGTAATGCCGTGTTCCTTGGCCAGATAATAAGCGGTGGAAAGGCCATGCCCGCCACCGCCAATAATGATGACATCATATTCCGGCTTTGGTTGTGGCTTGCGCCAAGCTTCCTTCCAGCCCAGATTTCCCTGAAAGGCGTTCTTCAACAATGAAAATATGGAATATTCAGCCAAGGGCTCGCGCTCACGCTATCGGGATTCTTTGGTGTTCAAACTGATATGGAAAGTCGAACTTGTGAAGTCAAAATAACGACATTTTGTTCGCTATGCCGTTGGTGCAACTGTATTGTCGTAGTGGACAGGCCGACGCTGCGCCTTGTCGGCGCGGTGATGCTTCTTTAACAGTGTAAACTACGGTTTCGAAAGGACGTGATTCCGCGCATGAAAGACAAGATTTACTTCAGCCTTTTGAAAGCATTTTTGCTCGCGTGGTTTACGATTTGCAGCACACTAGCGTTCGGCGCGTTTATTGATGATCAGCGGGCTGTTTTCATGGCGATCAAAGCCAAGGTTGAAGCAGTCGGGCCAAAGATTACTGCTGACGCGGGCGATGATTCCAAGCTTGCGCAATATCGCATTGAGCTGGACAAGCTGGCGAAAGATGTGCTCGATGTTGCGGTGGCATTCCGTCCGCGTTTGGCGGAAATCAACAAACGTTTATCCGATCTCGGGCCGGTTCCCGCTACAGACGCGCCTGCTGAAACCACAGCCGTCTCTGATGAGCGGCAGCGCTTGGGAACAGAAAAGGCGGCGATAAATGCGCTGCTTGGCGAGACAGAGGATGTGTCAATAGCGGCCAATCAACAGGTTGATGATATTGCCGAGCGCCGCCGTAATTTGTTTGCTGAGGATTTGACCAAGCGTGTTGATATTAAAACCGTGCTTGGCAGCGAGGTAGGAAGTGCTGCGCAAAGTGAGGCGGCAACTTTGCTCAAAATGCTGAACTCATGGTTCACGTTTGTAACGAACTTCAAACTGCAATCCGTGCTCGGCGCTACTTTCTTCGCGCTTTTGTCAGCCGTCATCATGTTTATGGGCGGCAACCGGCTGTTTGGCAGGTTCTACAGCCGTGACGAGCGGTCCGAAGAGCCGTCCTATCTCAGTCGTCTTTCGGTGGCGTTCTGGTCAACGCTTATACCCACCACGACGGTAGTGATATTTTTGGCGGTCACCTATTTTTTCTTCGACTATTTCAAAGTGTTGCGGCCGGATATCCGTGAGATTTTTGTCAGTGCGCTTAGCACATCAGCTATCGTATATTTTATCTATCGCTTGGCCAACGCCATATTATCGCCTGACATGCCGAATTGGCGCTTACTACCGGTGGACCCGAGGCCCGCTCGCTTGCTGGTATGGCTAGTGACGGCGACTGCGGTAGTCTCCGGACTTGATACATTCACCAATGTTATCAATGAGGTGCTTGGCTCACCTTTGTCGCTGACCATTGCCAAGAGCCTAGTCGGCACGGTGCTGGTTGGGCTGTTAGTGATCGCCATTAGTTTAGTGAAGCCTACGCAAAAAAGTAGCGTCGCGTCTATTTCTGCTTTTAATTTGCGAAACGGATTGTTTGTGCTGGGTCTATTGCCGCTCATCGCGGCACTGCTGGGGTATATCGGATTGGCACGATTTGTCAGTCAGCAAATCGTCATTACGGGTGCAATACTCATCACTATGTATCTGGGCTTCAAGAGCGCGCAGTCGCTTTCCAGCGAGGGTGCATTTGCAGTTTCCAGCATAGGCAAGTCTGCGCAGCGACGTTTTGCGCTGGAAGACTTGGGCGTTGATAGGTTGGGCGTGCTGGCAAGCATAGTTGTCAATTTGCTGGTGTTGATAATTGGTATCCCGCTTATTTTGCTGCAATGGCGGTTCCAGTGGGATGACATCCGTTCTTGGATATTTAAGGCCCTTAATGGATTTACCATCGGTTCGGTAACAATTTCGCTAATTGGGGTGCTAACCGGCATTTTCATGTTTGCGGTGATTTGGGCGCTTACCCGCTGGTTCCAGCGCTGGCTGGATTCCAATGTTCTTTCACGAGGTAAGATTGACAGTGGCGTACGCCACTCGATCCGCACGGCCATTGGCTATGCCGGCATCGCAATGGCGTTGCTGATCGGTATTTCTTCGGCGGGTATTGATTTGACCAGCTTAGCGCTCGTGGCTGGCGCGCTGTCCCTCGGTATTGGTTTTGGCTTGCAAAACATCGTCTCAAATTTTGTCTCGGGCCTCATTCTTCTTGCGGAGCGCCCCTTTAAGGTGGGGGATTGGATTGAAGCAGGGTCAACGGCTGGCATTGTGAAGAAAATTTCAGTTCGGGCAACGGAAGTTGAGACATTCCATCGCCAGACCGTGATTTTGCCGAATTCTGAGCTTATCAACGCGGCGGTGGGGAACTGGACGCATCGCAACAAGCTGGGGCGGATTGATATTCCGGTCAGTGTTACTTACGGCAGCGATGTGCGGCTGGTGCAGGCGGCGCTATTGGATATCGGGCGCGGCAACCCGATGGTTTTGAAAAGTCCCGAGCCGTTTGTGTTGTTTGCGGGCTTTGGCCGCGCGGCTCTGGATTTCGAACTGCGCGTTCATCTTGGCGATATTACCCAGTCGCCCGTCGTTCAAAATGCGATACGCTTTGCAATTATGGAAAAATTCAAGGACCTAGGCATTGATATCCCTGTTCCCCCTCGCGATATTGCTATTCGAGGCTTGGCTGGAGATTCAATTTCACTAACGGGCACTGTGCTTAATAGTGCTCCAACTGTTGAAAAAGCGAAAACAGTGCGTAAATCTCGTGCAAAATCAATAAAAGCCTGAACAAGTTGTTCAGGTGGCGTTCAGACAAAGTATTCTATACGACGAATGTAAGGCGGGATTTCCTGCCACAACAGAGGCGGCGTCAAAGCGCCGGAAGACGATGAAAAAGTTTAATGTTGCACTTGCCGCAGTGTTGATGATGACCGGCGCAGCTTCTGCAGCCAGCGTAATCAATCGCGATGCTGATGCACAGACATTGATCGTGACTGAAGGTGCCAGCAAGTCGGAGTTGGCCGTTGGCCCCGGCGAGACTGTAGAATTTTGCAGCGCAGGTTGCTTTGTGACCATGCCTAATGGTGATCGCCAAGCCTTGACCGGCTCGGAAACAATTGAAATCAAGGGCGGCGTTGGAACGATCAAATAAGCGCAGCAATCACGATATTAGTTAGGAAAGGCCGGGTTATTCCGGTCTTTTTGGTTTTTGTTAACCGCGTGAGCGAATTTTTGGGTGCGCTAAGTGCCGCTTTCACGGTTCGTTTGAACATTTCATCTATGTGCAGCGCATGGATACGCTTACAGATCGCAACCAAATACCGCTCGTTGTGGACCTTGATGGAACTGTCATCGCGACTGATCTATTCTGGGAGGCGCTGATTGCTGCGGTTAGGCAAAATATTCTTATCGTGTTTTTGGTGCCGTTGTGGCTCTTTAAAGGCAAAGCCTTTCTGAAGAGCGAGCTTGCCAAGCGCGTGAAGCTTGATGTCGCTACCCTGCCTTATCGCCAAGAATTTGTGGACTATTTACGGGCGCAGAAGGCATCTGGCCGCACTTTGATTTTGGCAACGGGAAGTCCTGAGCCGTTTGCCCGTGCAATTGCTGCATATCTTGATTTGTTCAGCGATGTGATTGCAACCACTCCAGAACTCAACCTCACATCAACCCGCAAACGTGACGCACTTACCGCAAAGTATGGTGATGCCGGTTTTGATTATGCCGGTAACAGCAAGGATGATGTCGCGGTATTTGACGCTGCGGGGCAGGCGATAGTTGTTGCGCCGGATAGCGCTGCTTCGCGGTTTCAGAAAAAGTCAAACTCAGCCCTATTCGCCGCGCCGCGCGTGACGATAAAAACGCTGGCCAAACTGTTACGTGTGCATCAGTGGGCCAAGAACTCGCTCATTGCGGTTCCCGCTGTGTTGGCCAATGATCTCGCACGTCCGGCGACCGAATTGGCGATTGTGATTGCCGTGATTGCGTTTTCGCTACTGGCATCAGCGATTTACATCATCAATGATTTGTTTGATTTGAATGCAGATCGCTGCCATAAATCGAAGCACAAGCGGCCCATTGCTGCGGGTTTGATTGCCATACCGACCGCGCTGGTTATCGCTGGGTTATTGGTGGTTTGCAGTATTGCCATTAGCCTCTATCTGCCACCGCTGTTCTGGATTGTCATGGCTGGCTATGCGCTTTTGACGACGCTTTATACCTTCGTTCTGAAGCGCATGTTGCTGATAGATGTCTTGGCACTTGCTGGTCTCTATACCATCCGCGTGATAGCGGGCGCGGCGGCAACACAGATCGAAGTGTCATTCTGGCTATTGGCTTTCTCCGTATTCTTCTTCCTATCGCTGGCCCTGGTGAAACGCTTTGTCGAGCTCCAAGGCACACCGGATACTGGCACTGAGAAAATCTCCGGTCGTGGCTACCGCGTTTCTGACGCTCAGGTTTTGGCCGAGTCTGGCATTGCAGCGACGTTTTCATCGGTGTTGGTTTTAGCGATGTATATTGATAGTGACCAAGTGAGGGTGGTCTATCATCAACCCTATTTGTTGTGGCTGCTGTGCCCGATTGTGCTTTATCTTTCACTTCGCATTTGGGTGCTCGCGCGGCGCGGCGAGATGCACGATGATCCAGTTGTGTTTATTTTGTCCGATTGGCGTAGCCAGATTATGGTGCTTATTGGCGCGGCTCTCGTCTTTATAGCGGCTTGGTAATATGGTGTGGCTCGAAAGTTTTGGCCGCGTTCAAAAAGGCGAGTTTGGCTCTGTTGATGAGCGGCTCACAGGCAACCAAAACCTGCTGCCGTTTGGCAATGGGCGTAGTTATGGCGATACCTGTTTGCCGCCAGAGGCTGGAGCTACCATAAAATTCCGGCCTAAGCCGCTGATCCAGTTTCAGTCTGAAAGCGGCGTTTTGATTGCCGATGCTCATGCGAGTCTTTCCGACATTATCCCTCATTGCGGGCCACACGGCTGGTTCATACCGGTCACACCGGGGACCAAATATGTGACATTAGGTGGCGCGATTGCCAATGACGTGCACGGCAAAAATCACCATCTGCGTGGCTCGTTTGGGGCCCATGTTTTGTGGTTTGATTTGACGCGCTCGGACGGGCAGGTGCTGCGCTGTTCTGTAAGCGAAAACGCCAAGCTGTTTGCGGCAACGATAGGGGGGATGGGACTAACGGGTCTCATATCGCGCGCGGCGATTCAAATGATGAAAGTGTCCTCGGTCAATATCACCGAGACAACCAAGCCATTCTCGTCGCTGCCGGAATATTTCGATTTGGCAGAAGCAGCGGACCGCGACAATGAATATGCTGTGGCTTGGATTGAC
>JANPBE010000560.1:0-1221 GCA_031430295.1 Phyllobacterium sp. | reverse complement strand
GCTCGCAGGCGCTCGACGAGTATCACCAAGCAGACTTTGGACGCGTCGGTTTGGCGCGAGAACATGCTTTCGCCGAAGAACACACCGCCGAGCGTGACGCCATAAAGGCCGCCAACAAGCTTGTTTTCGGACCATGCCTCGACTGAATGGCAGTGACCGATGCGGTGTAGCTCGCAATAGGCCTCGAAGATTGTCTCGTTAATCCATGTGGAGGGGCGGTCACCCGTGGCCTCGGCGCAGGCGCGCATGATCTCTGCAAATGAATGATTGACGCGGATTTCAAAGCGGCGCTGACGGATGGTTTTGGCAAGCTTTGCCGGCACATGAAAATCATCCAGCGGGATGATGCCGCGCTCCTTTGGCTGGACCCAGAAAATTTCAGGATCATCAGCCGAATCGGACATGGGGAACACGCCCGAGGCATAGGCATTTAAGAGTGTTTGGCTATCAAGTTGCAAAGGTCTAACTTTTCGCAATGCCTTCTTCAACATCTTTGGCGGCGAGGTATTTCTCAAGCCAGTGAATGTCATAGTCGCCGTTTGCAATGTCTGCATTGCCAACCAAATCACGGAACAGCGGTAGCGTGGTTTTGATGCCGTCTATGACGAACTCATCCAACGCGCGACGCAGGCGCATCATGCATTCAACACGGGTGCGGCCGTGAACGATGAGCTTGCCAACCATTGAATCGTAATAAGGCGGGATTTTATAGCCCGCATAAACGCCCGAATCGATGCGGATGCCGAGGCCGCCGGGCGTATGATAATGCGTGATCTTGCCGGGCGATGGCACGAATGTGCGCGGATCTTCGGCATTGATGCGGCATTCGATGGCATGGCCGGTAAACTTAATATCAGCTTGCGTGACCGATAGACCGCCGCCGGATGCGATGCGGATTTGTTCGTGTACCAAGTCGATGCCGGTGATGGCTTCGGTGATGGTGTGCTCAACTTGCAAACGGGTGTTCATTTCTATGAAATAGAACTCGCCGTTTTCGTAGAGGAACTCAATCGTGCCTGCGCCACGATAGCCAAGACCGGCGATGGCGTTGGCGCAGATCATGCCGATTTTGTCGCGCTCTTCGGCGTTAAGGGCAGGGGAATTTGCCTCTTCCCAAACCTTTTGGTGGCGGCGTTGCAGTGAGCAATCGCGCTCTCCCAAATGTACGGCTTTGCCCATGCCATCGCCCATGACTTGCACTTCGATGTGGCGCGGCTTTTG
>JANPBE010000559.1:0-4660 GCA_031430295.1 Phyllobacterium sp. | reverse complement strand
CTTGGTTGGTGACAGCAATGCAGCCATAGGTCCAGTCAAAACTCTGCAAAGCGCTGCCCGCGACATCATAGCCATTTGGCTGGCCGTGGATCATGACATCTCCGCCCGGCGCAAAGCCCGCACTCTGCGCCAGCGCACTATCACTTTGGTCGGGATATGAGATATGGAGCGACAAGAAATATCGACTTTTCGGATTTCGCCAGTCGATTGTGTAGCGGCCCTCCGGTGTGCGCTTATCACCCTCTTGTTGCTTAGGCCCAAGCGGATTGCGGCCCAAGGCAATCGGATAGCTGGCAATGATTTGATTTTCCCGCAGTAGTTCCAACCTTCGATTAGACTTATCCACCCGAATGAAATCAGCCATGCCGATAGGCTCTTGATTGCGCGGCAGGTTTGGGCTGCCGATAGATGGCCTTGGCACGAAGGACGGCATGAAACCAAGAACGTAGCTGGCGACAATGCCCGCAAAGATTACCACCAATGTAGCGACGAGGCGCAGACGCATGTGCATGTCTCAGGTTTTGTACATACGCAGACTTGAATAAAAAACATGGCAAATTAGCGGGCGGCTAGCCGACGTTAGGGCAAAATTTCAATCGGTGTGTTCCATGCTACCAAGTTCCACATGTCGTCGATATCCGCGTTGGTCATACCAATACACCCGTTTGTCCAATCAAAGTGGCGCATGAGCGGCCCCAATAGTCCCCAACCGTTCCAATTGCCATGCACCATGATGGAGCCTCCGGCATTAACACCAGCAATTTTGGCAGCGGCTTTATCGTATTGCGAAGGATAGGACACGTGTATGGCCTTATAGGCGACGCTGTCTGATTTTCTGAAATCGAGGACATACTTACCCTCGGGCGTTCGGCCATCACCCTCTTGGCGTTTCGCGCCAACGGGCTGGGGCCCAAGCGAAATTGTGTAACTTCGCAGTTTGATCTCATTTATCCACAGCTCCAGCTTTCGCTCGGATTTTATCACCCGCACATGGGTGACTGCGAATTTTGGTGTGGGCCAGATTTCTGTGGCCTGCGCGCAGGGCATCGTCACGGCAATCCACAACAGAAAAAAGGCAGCATTTCTGCCACCTTTTTTGATTTTTGAAATGAGCTGCGTCACCATTTTACCCGTGGTGAATAGCAGCGCCCCATGAACCCCAGACGTAAATGGCAGCGAAGAGGAAGAGCCAAACCACGTCCACGAAATGCCAATACCAAGCGGCGGCTTCGAAGCCAAAATGCTGCTTGGCTGTGAAATCACCGCCCATCGCGCGAAACAGGCAGACGGCGAGGAAGATTGTGCCGACTAGAACATGGAAGCCATGGAAGCCAGTCGCCATGAAGAATGTTGCGCCATAGATGCTATCCTTGAAGGCGAATGGTGCGTGGGCATATTCATAGGCCTGAACGCCGGAGAACAGCACGCCGAGCAAGACTGTCAGAATCAAACCGTTGACCAGACCTTTGCGGTCGCCATGCAACAACGCATGGTGAGCCCAAGTTACCGTCGTACCAGAGAGCAGAAGAATGATGGTGTTATAAAGCGGCAGATGCAAAGGATCGAGAACTTCGATGCCCTTTGGCGGCCACACACCGCCGGTGAAAGCAAAGCGACCGGCCTGAATGGTTTCGTCTGAAAACAGGCTCGCATCAAAAAACGCCCAGAACCAGGCCACGAAGAACATGACTTCGGAGGCTATGAACATAATCATGCCGTAGCGCAAATGCAGCGACACAACGGGCGTATGGGAGCCCGCGTGAGCTTCCTTGATGGTATCTGACCACCAGCCGAACATTGTGTAAAGAACCATGGCCAGACCGATGAAGAAAATCCACGGTGTTGCCAAATGCAGGCCGAACAAATCGAGCGAGCTACCCTTCAAATATTGCATGTAAGCCACGCCGCCAATAGCCATGACGAGCGCGCCCATCGAGCCTAAGAATGGCCAAGGGCTAGGGTCAACAATATGGTAGTCGTGATTTTTTCCGTGTGAGTCAGCCATAGTAGCCCCCGGTCTGTTTTGATATGAACTGCATTAGAATTACCCGCCCTTATTTTCAATGGGTTTCGCAGGCGAAACAACCTTTTGCGACAAGTTAGCAACTGGCGTTTCATCCGTAGACGCAAAAAAAGTATAGGAGAGAGTGATGGTTTTTATGTTCTTGAGGTCCGGCTCAGTGATTATGTCCGGATCGACGAAGAACAAGACGGGCATTTCCAAGGATTGGCCCGGTTGAAGCGTTTGATCGGTGAAGCAGAAGCACTCAAGCTTGTTGAAATAAGCGCCTGCCAGCTCTGGCGTCACGTTGAATGTTGCCTTGCCGCGCGTAGCTTTCGCAAACTCGTTTTTGACTTTAAATGCCACCTTCGTGGTCTCGCCAAGTTTGATGGTGACCTCGCGCTGATCCGGCTTGAAGGTCCATGGCAAATCTGATGATACGTTCGAGTCGAACCTGATTGTTATGTCACGGTCAAGGATTTTGGTGGACGCCTGCTCCACGCGCTGCGTTGTTCCATTGTAACCGGTGACTTTGCAGAACAGCTTATAGAGCGGCACCGACGCATAGGTCACGCCAATCATGCCGCCAAAGAACGCTAGACAAGCGCCCGCCTCCAGCAAATTGCTGCTGCTCTTTGGCGTTGTTGTCGTTGGCTTATCCATTACATTGCCCCTGCGCCGTTGCCTAGCTTGGCGAAGGTTGCGACATAAACGAGAACAACAAACAGGGCCAAGGCAATGCCCAGAGCTATCGAGCGTGAGCGCTGTGCTTTTTTCTGCTTGTCAGTTTGGGTCACTAAATCAATCATTGCATTGCCGCCAAAATCATTGTGGTCAAAGCCTGACCAAGGAGTATCGCAAACAGCGCGAAAAGATAGATGAGTGAGAAGCCGAACAGGCGCTTGGCTGGCCTCATGTCGCGGTCGCTCTCTGGCATTTGCCAGACCTTGAATGCATACCAAACGAAGACTGCGCCAAGAATTGCAGACGAGATGCCATAAACCGGACCAGCAAAGCCAAGGAACCAAGGCAGCACGCCCACCGGCGCAACGACGAGCGCATACGCCAAAATATGGTTTTTGGTTGATGCCTCGCCTGCAACATTCGGCAACATGGGGATGCCTGCGTCGCCATAGTCTTTCGACTTGAAAAGTGCGAGCGCCCAAAAGTGCGGCGGTGTCCACAGGAAGATGATGAGGAACAGCACGCAACTTTCGATGCTGATTGTCCCGGTGACGGCGGCCCAGCCGATCATGGGCGGGAAAGCACCTGCTGCGCCACCGATAACGATGTTCTGCGGGGTCGAGCGTTTCAGCCACATGGTATAAACGACGGCGTAGAAAAATATCGTGAAGGCCAGCAGCGCCGCTGACAGAAAGTTAGCAAACAGGCCGAGCGACATAATAGACAACAGTGACAGGATAAGCCCGAAGCCCAACGCTTCGCCGCCCAAGACTTTTCCCGCAGGAATGGGGCGCGTTTTGGTACGGGTCATGATGGCGTCGATGTCGGCGTCATACCATTGGTTCAACGAACCGGATGCGCCTGCGCCAACGGCTATGGCCAAAATTGAGATAAAACCGAGAACAGGGCTGATATGGCCGGGCGCGAGCATCATGCCGACGAAGGCAGTGAACACTACAAGCGACATAACACGCGGTTTTAGCAGCGCAAAGAAATCACCAGCGTCGGCTTCTGAAAGCCGGACTTGAGGTGCTTCATTTGTTTGGGCTAGTGCCATGCGCTGTTAGCTTTCTTATGTTTTGAGATATTAAAAGGGCCGCTGGTCTGCGGCCCCTTTACAAATGTTGTGATCACTTGATCTGAGGCAATTGTTCCCACTGATGGTATGGCGGCGGGGACGGAAGCTGCCATTCGAGTGTTGTTGCGCCTTCACCCCATGGGTTGGCACCGGCAACGCGCTTCTTGGAGAAGGCTTCCCACACACCAAACAGGAATACGAACACCGCAGCGGCAGACAGATAAGAACCGTAAGACGACACTTGGTTCCAGCCAGCGAATGCATCCGGATAGTCGATATAACGACGCGGCATACCTTGGAGGCCGAGGAAATGCTGCGGGAAGAACACGATGTTCACGCCAATGAATGTCATCCAGAAATGCACGGATGCGATAGTTTCATTGTACATGTAGCCGGTCATCTTCGGGAACCAGTAGTACCAGGCCGCGAAGATCGCGAACACGGCACCCATGGACAGCACGTAGTGGAAATGCGCGACGACATAGTAAGTGTCGTGCATGGAGCGGTCGAGGCCGGCGTTGGCGAGCTGAACGCCGGTTACGCCACCGAGCGTGAACAGGAAGATGAACGCCACGGCCCATTTCATCGGCACGCGGAACGAGATCGACCCGCCCCACATGGTGGCAATCCACGAGAAGATCTTCACGCCTGTCGGCACCGCGATGACCATCGTGGCAAAGACGAAATAGCGCTGCGTGTCGAGTGACAGGCCGACGGTGTACATGTGATGCGCCCACACGACGAAGCCGACAACACCGATGGCGACCATGGCATAGGCCATGCCGAGGTAGCCGAAAATCGGCTTCTTTGAGAAGGTCGAGATGATGTGGCTGACGATGCCGAAGCCCGGCAGAATCAGGATGTAAACTTCCGGGTGGCCGAAGAACCAGAAGAGA
>JANPBE010000558.1:0-1417 GCA_031430295.1 Phyllobacterium sp. | reverse complement strand
AGTGTGCTTGCCGTCAATCATATATTTTTCAGCGCCAAGCCGCGTTTGCCGCGCTTCCTCATAGACGGTTCGGGTAATGGCAACGCAGTCATCCCAGCTTGTGGCGGGGTGAATGTTCACTTCGATAACGCCGGGGTCCGGCGCCACGCGGATAACATTCATGCGCGGGTCCGTCGGCGGGCCGTAGCCTTCGATGTGAACCGGCAGTCCGCATTTTTGCGCCGCCGCTTCTGCCGCTGCAACCAGCTCCAGATAGTCTTCCAGCTTTTCAACGGGCGGCATAAATACGCACAGTTTATTATCCCGCGCTTCTATGCTGATGGCCGTGCGAACCTCGCCGCCCACTTCGCCCAGCTTCTGCTCGCGCCGGTCCTGTCCGGCCTCGGCAGCCGTAAACGATGCGGTCGCCTGTCGGCGGGCCGTCGGGCCTTCCGTCACTTCCGCTGCACCGTGATAAGCTGGCAGCGGGCCCTTGGGCACGGTCGGGTCGGCGATGTTCACATATGGATATGACGATGGCGGAATGTAGGGAAGGGTGCCAAGCGGTAGACGATATCCCACCGGACTATCGCCCGGCACCAGAAATAAAAACCCGCGCCGTGTTTCCCATTTTTCTGAACGCCAGCGCACACCCGGCATGGCTTTCGACTGCCAGCGTTGCACGGGCAAAATATAGCCCGACGGCTCGGTTAACCCGCGCCCGAACACACGGGCAATGCGATGCCGCTCTTCGGGGTCTTTCAACTTGGAATTCTGCGGCGTCACATTTTCAGGCAGGCTGCCCTCTTTGATAATCCACTCTGCCGGATCTTCGAAAGCCGGAGCCACAAACTCACCACCAACGCCAAGTTCATCCGCCAGTGTCAGCATCATCTTATGCGCATCATCGCTGGTCGGCGTATCGGTCGAAGCCTCGCTGGCAATCAGCGCCGGATTGGCCCAGATCGGCTCGCCATCGCGCCGCCAGTAAAGTGAGAATGTCCAACGCGGCAATGTCTCGCCGGGGTACCATTTGCCCTGACCATAATGCAGAAATCCGCCCGGTGCGAAGCGATCGCGCAAGCGTCGGATAAGCGTATCGGCAAGGCCGCGCTTGGTCGGGCCAACCGCCTCCGTGTTCCACTCCGCCGCTTCAAAATCATCAATCGAGACAAAGGTCGGCTCGCCGCCAAGCGTGAGCCGCACATCGCCGGCCGCCAAGGACTGATCGACCTGATGGCCAAGCGCATCAAGGGCCTGCCATGATTCTTCCGAGAATGGCTTGGTGATGCGCGGGCTTTCGGCCATCCGGTCAACGCGCATGTCGAAGGCAAAATCAACCTCGGCGTAAGATGCAACACCCGAGATTGGCGCGGCATTGCGAAAATGCGGCGTTGCGGCCAGCGGGAATGGTTCGTGATGGCCTCGGCGGCCACCA
>JANPBE010000557.1:0-1619 GCA_031430295.1 Phyllobacterium sp. | reverse complement strand
AAGATGGCTTCGGCTTCACACCGGGCGTCAAGGGTCTTGAAAAAATGCCACACATTGGCCGCGTCATCCTTCAGGATGATGTGGAGATTGGTGCCAATACTACGATAGATCGTGGCGCGCTCGCTGATACCATTATTGGCGAGGGCACAAAAATTGATAATCTGGTGCAGATCGCCCATAATGTACGCATAGGTCGTAATTGTGTTATTACCGGCCATTGCGGCCTTTCTGGCAGCGTCACCTTAGGCGATAATGTTATGCTCGGTGGGCGCGTTGGCATTGCCGACCACGTAACTTTGGGCAATGGTGTGCAAGTAGCTGCGGCATCAGGCGTCATGAATGATATACCGGATAATGAACGTTGGGGCGGACTACCCGCCCAGCCGCTCAAGCAATTTTTCCGCGAGCTTTCGATGATTAGAACATTGGCAAGAGAAAAAAGGAAACCAAGCAATGAGTGACAACAGCCCGGCGCTGCAATCTGCTGACATTCAAAAGCTGCTTTCTATTCTGCCCCATCGTTATCCTTTTTTGCTGATTGATAAAATCATCGATATTGATGGCGATAATTCCGCCACTGGCATTAAAAACGTGACAATCAACGAGCCGCATTTCACCGGCCATTTTCCCGGCAATCCCATCATGCCAGGCGTCCTTATCATTGAAGCCATGGCGCAAACCGCCGGCGCAATTTCGATTATGTCCAACGGCTTCGATACGCCCTCTATTGTGTATTTTATGACAATCGACAATGCAAAATTCCGCAAACCGGTTGTTCCGGGTGACCGTTTAGAAATCCGCGTCACCAAAATTAAACGTCGTGGTAATCTATCAAAATACGCCTGCCTAGCGTCTGTTGATGGCGCAAAAGTTGCCGAAGCTGAAGTGACCGCTATGATTGTGAATGAAGCCGCTGAAAAGGCGGCGAAAGAAGGCAGCGCATCGTGAGCGTATCAGCAACCGCAACCATCCATCCGACCGCATTGATTGAAGACGGCGCTAAAATCGGCGAGAACGTCTCTGTTGGCCCATTCTGCCACATCGGACCAAATGTCACCATCGGCGGTAATTGCAAGCTGATGAGCCATGTCGTCGTAACGGGCGTCACAACAATGGGCGAAGGCGCGACGGTTTATCACCACGCCATTATTGGTGGCGCACCGCAAAACGGCAAGCATAAAGGCGGTTACGCCACACTCGTCATCGGCAAAAATTGTCTGATCCGTGAAGGCGTGACGATGCATACCGGCTCTGACACCAGCACCGGCACAACAACAATTGGCGATAACTGCACATTCTTAGCCTATGCCCACGTCGCCCATGATTGCGTGTTGGGCAACAATGTCACGTTCGCCAATAATGTCATGATCGGCGGCCATGTGACCATCGGCGATAGCGTCATTGTCGGCGGCGGCGGCGCCGTCCACCAGTTCTGCCGCGTCGGGCATCATGCGTTCGTTGGCGGCCTTGCCGCGCTGGTCCATGATCTTATTCCATTTGGCAGTGCCATCGGCGTCCATGCGCACCTTGCTGGCCTCAATATCGTCGGTATGAAGCGCTCCGGCATGGCTCGCGCTGATATCCACATTCTGCGCCACGCAGTGAAGCTATTGTTTGAT
>JANPBE010000556.1:0-1036 GCA_031430295.1 Phyllobacterium sp. | reverse complement strand
CAATGATTTCTTCAAGACGTTGCGGTGTCAAATCTTCGTAGGTGTCTTTGAAAACCATAACCATCGGCGCGTTAACGCACACGCCGAGGCATTCGACCTCTTCCCACGAAAGCGTGCCGGTTGAGTTCAAATGGAACTGGTCGTGGTGGATTTTGGATTTGCACACATCCATCAAGGCTTCGGAACCACGCAACATGCAGGGCGTTGTGCCGCAAACTTGGATATGGGCACGAGTGCCGACAGGACCGAGTTGGAACTGGGTGTAGAATGTCGCGACTTCGAGAACGCGGATGTAGGGCATGTCCAACATTTGGCCGATATGTTCAATCGACGGCTTGGTGACCCAGCCCTCTTGCTCTTGAACGAGCATGAGCAACGGGATTACGGCGGATTGCTCGCGACCCTTGGGGTATTTCTTAATCCAAACCTTAGCTTGAGCGCCGAGTGCGCGGTTAAACGCGAAGCTCGCTGGCTGGACTTTATCTTCTGCAAGGCGACGGACTGACATGGTTTCCCGCTTCAGTTTGTTGGATTGGCGTAAAACCAAAGCATAAAAGCGATGCCAGCAAGCCCGAAAGCCAAGCCTGACAGCCACCCATACATCTGGTTCTGCGTTTGATTTGAGGTCCAAAGACCGATGAAAAATGAGAAAAGACCAAAGGCACACATACACAGGCCAATAAGAACACTTGGAATAATGTGCGCAATGGTTTCGGAGAATGACGTGTGTGACCCGTTAAACAGACCGAGCAAAACCGACATGCCAAGCATAGCTGGCACATATCTGCGCGCCGCACTCAGCATTTCAGATTTGATGTCGTAGGTCTGCGTCATTTAGCGATCCACCTCACCGAACACGATGTCGAGCGAACCCAAAATCGCGGAAACGTCTGCGAGCATGTGGCCACGGCAAAGGAAATCCATTGCCTGAAGGTGAGCAAAGCCTGGTGCGCGCAGCTTGCAGCGGTATGGCTTGTTGGAGCCATCTGAGACCAGATAGACGCCGAACTCGCCCTTAGGGGCTTCCACGGCGGCA
>JANPBE010000555.1:0-1732 GCA_031430295.1 Phyllobacterium sp. | reverse complement strand
GACCATAATCCAAACCAAGGCGTAGCGCGTCAATAATGGTTTCAGCCAGAGCTGCCACATCGCGGAAGCCGAGATTAAGACCTTGGCCCGATATAGGATGGATGCCATGCGCCGCATCACCAATCAGCGCCAACCGAGGCTTTACAAATTCGCGTGCCAGCGTGAGGCCAAGCGGGAAGGCTTTGGGCGTGCCTTCGGCACGAATTTCGCCGAGCTTAAAGCCAAAGCGCCGCTCCAACTCGGTTTCAAACAACAGCGGATCAGAGGCGACCAAACGATCTGCGTCCTCGGTCCGCTCAGTCCACACCAGCGAAGAGCGATTGCCCTTCAACGGCAAAATGGCAAAGGGGCCAGCGGGCAGGAAATGCTCTTCGGCGCGGCCTTCGTGCGGGCGCTCATGGGTAACTTCCACGACAATGCCAGACTGGCCATAATCAAAATGCACCGTCTTGATGCCCGCCATATCGCGCAACTTAGATTTAACGCCATCGGCGGCAACCAGCAGACGGGCGGCAAGTTCATCGCCGTTTGAAAGTGTAACACCCATTGATGACGTTGTCGGGGTGATGGCGATTGCTGAAGTGCCTTCTAAAATATCAATGCCTAGCTCAATGGCCTTGAGTCGCAGCGCCCGCACCATTGAAACATTTGACACCATGTGGGCGAAAGGTGCATCGGCGTCTTTTTCACCAGCAAATGTGAGAAACACGGGCCGCACGGGATCATTAGTCCGCGAGTCTGTAACAATCATCTCGCTGATAACTTGCGCATCCGGCAAAATTTGCGACCAAACGCCAAGTTGGGAAAGCATTTGCACAGCAGCACCAGCAATGGCGGATGAGCGCTTATCGCGCTCCCACACGCCCTTTGGCGCGGCGTCAACAAGGCGAATGTTCAGATGCGGTGCAGCAGATTTTATAGCCACCGCGCAAGACAGCCCGACATAGCCGCCGCCTGCAATCAATATATCAACTTGCGTGTTCATCCCACAACTCCGGCCTTGACTTCAATGCCTCGAACCCCTCAACAACTGACCAAAAGGTCAACTGGAATCTGATTCATGACAAGTGCGCTCACTTCGCTTCTTTCCATTCTCGACCTTGAAACCATAGAACACAATCTGTTTCGTGGTCGCAGCCCTGAGACAAGTTGGCAGCGGGTTTTTGGCGGGCAGGTAATTGGCCAAGCGCTAGTGGCAGCGCAGCGCACCGTGGATGAAACGCGCCATGTGCATTCCCTGCACGGCTATTTCATGCGTCCGGGCGATCCATCTGTTCCAATTATTTATGAAGTAGAGCGCCTGCGCGATGGTGGGTCATTCACCACGCGCACGGTTGTCGCCATTCAGCATGGCAAGGCGATATTTACGCTTGCCGCCTCGTTTCAGGCCGATGAAGAAGGGCTCGAACATCAAATTCCGATGAAACAGGGCATCAAAGGACCGGATGGATTGATGAGTGACCGTGAATTTGGCGAGCAATACATGAAGCACGCGCCAGACCATATTGCCGCCTATTTCCAGCGTGATCGACCGATTGAAATGAAGCCCACATCATTGGATCATTATCTAACGCGGGATAAATTAGAGCCGGAACAAAATGTATGGTTCCGCGTACTGGGTGCGGTGCCCGATGATAGAGCGCTGCAGGCGGCGGTGCTGGCTTATGTTTCTGATATGACATTGCTGGATGGCGCGCTGTTTCCGCATGGGCGTACGGTGTTTGATCGTGAC
>JANPBE010000554.1:0-8232 GCA_031430295.1 Phyllobacterium sp. | reverse complement strand
TTCATAACCTGTTTGCCCTTGCGGGTGTTTGCGGCAGTCTCAGCCTCGGGCACCACAAAGCCATTACCTTCATGGCTCACGACCATGAGCTTGCGCTGCGGGTCATGGATGAAGGCGGTGACAATATCCTGATCGTTTTCAAGATCGACAATGATGCGTATTGGCTCGCCATGTCCGCGGCCGCCCGGCAGCTTGTCTGCGCCGATCATAAAGAACTTTCCACCGGTGGTGAAAATCATGATCTTGTCAGTGGTGTAGGCGGGGAACGCCATTTTCAGCTTATCGCCTTCTTTGAAGGTCAGCGTGGCATAGTCTGCCATGTGGCCTTTCATAGCGCGTAGCCAGCCTTTTTCTGACACGACTACTGTCACCGGCTCGCGCTCGATCATGGACTGAGCGATGTCTTCTTCGTCGTGATCCGGCGCATCAGCAAATGTAGTGCGGCGCTTGCCGAGCGGCGTATCGGGGCCAAACTTATCGCGCACCTTGCCGATTTCCCATGCGATGGTCTTCCATTGCAGGGCGCTTGAATCCAGCAGCTTTTCAATGCCAGCTTTTTCCGCCGTCAGTGCATCAAATTCTTTGCGGATTTCAAACTCTTCTAGCTTGCGCAACGCCCGCAAACGCATGTTCAAAATGGCTTCAGCCTGAACGTCGGTCAGGCCCCATTTTGCCATCATCACGGGCTTGGGCTCATCCTCTTCGCGGATGATGCGTATGACTTCGTCAATGTTGAGGAACGCAATCAGATAGCCGCCGAGCAGCTCTAAGCGCGTATCAATCTGGCCGAGGCGGAACTTCGAGCGGCGCACCAGCACCTCTTTGCGATGCTCCAGCCATTCCTTCAAAACGCCTTTGAGAGATAATACGTTCGGTACCTTGCCGCGCGTGAGCACGTTCATATTCAGCGAAATGCGGCTTTCCAATTCGCTGAGCTTAAACAGCGATTCCATAAGCAGACCGGGATCAACCGTGCGGCTTTTCGGTTCCAAAACAACGCGGACATCCTCGGTGGATTCATCGCGCACATCGTCCAGCAGTGGCAGTTTCTTGGCGATCAAAAGCTCAGCGATTTTTTCAATCAGCTTGGACTTTTGCACCTGATAAGGAATTTCGGTGACAACGATAACCCACGCGCCGCGCGCCGACTCTTCCTTCTCCCAGCGTGCGCGAACGCGGAAACCACCACGGCCTGTGCGATAGGACTCGGCAATTTCGTTTGCGGGGTCAATAATAATGCCGCCTGTCGGGAAATCCGGACCTTTGACGAATTGCAGCAAATCATCATCGCTGGCGTCAGGATTGGCGATCAAATGTAGCGCCGCGTCGCACACTTCGGCGGCGTTGTGCGGTGGAATGTTGGTGGCCATGCCCACGGCAATGCCGCTGGAGCCATTGGCCAAAATGTTCGGAAAGCTGCCCGGCAAGACCGTAGGCTCTTCGTCTTCCTCATTATAGGTCGGGCGAAAATCCACGGCATCTTCGGTAATGCCTTCAAGAATAAGCGAGGACACTTCCGTCATCCGCGCTTCAGTGTAGCGCATGGCGGCGGCGTTATCGCCATCGATGTTACCGAAATTGCCCTGCCCGTCCACCAGTGGGTAGCGAACGGCAAAGCTCTGCGCGAGGCGCACCAGCGCGTCATATATAGATTGGTCGCCGTGCGGGTGGAACTTGCCCATCACTTCGCCAACAATCCGAGCGCATTTGGCAAAACCTTGGTCCGGCTGCAGGCGCAAAAGTCTCATGCCATGCAGAATGCGGCGATGCACAGGCTTTAGCCCATCGCGCACGTCTGGCAGGGCACGGTGCATAATTGTGGATAGAGCATAGGCAAGATAGCGCTCTTCCAGCGCATCTTTCAGGTCAATCGGTTCTATGCCGGTGCGTTCCGAATCGGACGGAGGTGTCTCTTTTGCCATGGCACGCGGTTAGCAAGTGCGATTGATTGCGGCAAGAGACGCCCGATATGTGAAAGTGGATACAAAATAGTTTAATTGCCTTGAATTAGCCGCAACACTTCGTTCAGGCTTTCTGTGTCATTGAGCGCGCGGCAGTTTACGCTTCGTCACATTTCTGGCACAGTCGCCGCCGGGGCAATATCATTTTAATTATTGTAGAGAGGTTTTAGTCATGTCTGCACTTCGTTCGTTAAAGATTTTGTCAGTTTCCGCATTGGTGTTGAGCTTGGCAGCACCCGCACATGCCGAAGTTGATGCGCAAAAAGTGGTTGATGCCGTTGTGGCTCAATTCGCCGGTCAGGGAGTTAAACTGGTTGTTGCGTCCAGCGCGCTGGATGGCGAGAATGTTGTTGCCAAAGGCGTAACAGTGGCCCCCGCCGGTGCGGCTGAGCCATTCGTGGTTGGTGACGTTGTATTGGAAAATGTAACTGAAGATGGCGAAGGCTATCTCGTGGGCAAAATATCTGCTCCGGCAATTTCCAAGGACGAAGGCGGCACGAAGATTGATTTCGCGGGCGCTTCGCTGAATAATGTCCACGTTGCAGGCGCTGGCGAGACTGATCCCATCAAGCAAATGTTCCTTTATGAGACTGCCGAAATCGGCGCGGTCAAGGTAACGACTGCCGGTGCAGAAGTTTTCAGCATGGAAGGTGGCAAGGCCGCGATGTCGCCTTACGTGGCTGGCGAGCCGATGACATTTGATATGTCGCTTAACGGGTTGCACGGCGATTTGACGAAGTTTCCTGATCCGAAGTCGCAAGAAGCTATGACTGCCATGGGATATACCGAAGTTAACGGAACCATCACTGCAAAAGGCACATGGAACCCGACTGACGGTCGCCTTGCGATTACCGAAGGTTCTTATGACTTTAAGGATGTCGGCAAGCTCAATGTATTGATGGATATTTCTGGTTACACACCAGCATTTGTTAAAGCCATTCAAGAGATGAACAAGAATTCCGCTGGTCAGGACGAATCCGCCAAGGGTTTGGCAATGCTCGGCCTTATTCAGCAGCTTTCGTTTAACTCGATGAGCATCCGCTTTGATGATGCTTCGCTGACCAATCGCATTATCGACTATGCGGCAAAGCAAGCTGGCCAGCTGCGCGATCAGATCATCAATCAGTCCAAGGCGATCATCCCGTTTGCTGTGGCACAACTGAATGATCCGGATTTTGCCGCCAAGGTTACGGCAGCAGCGTCTGCGTATATGGATGCGCCAAAGAGCCTTGAAATTTCTGCAAAGCCAGCTGCTCCGATTCCATTCGCGCTGTTGATTGCGACCGGTTCGGCAAACCCTGCTGATTTGATCAAGCAGATGGGCGTGACTGTTAACGCCAACCAGTAATTGGTTTTAGGATGCGAAAAAGCCCGGCAGCGATGCCGGGCTTTTTGTTGAATTTGAGTCTCTTGGTACTGTTTGCTGAGGTAATTACTTCGGCATATTCACGCGCAGATGTGCTTCGCGCAGCTGTTGTGGAGAGGCTTCGCTTGGGGCGTTCATCAAGAGGTCTTGCGCTTGCTGGTTCATCGGGAACAGCGAGATTTCGCGTAAGTTTTTGGCACCCACCAGCAGCATAACGATGCGGTCCACGCCTGCGCCCATGCCGCCGTGCGGGGGGGCGCCATATTGGAACGCGCGGTAGAGACCGCCGAAACGCTCTTCAACGATTTCGCGCGACATGCCTGCAATTTCAAACGCCTTCACCATGGTCTCCGGCAAATGGTTGCGGATGCCGCCGGATGCAATTTCGAAACCGTTGCACACGAGATCATACTGGAACGCTTTGATCGTCAGCGGGTCTTGGCCGTTTAGCGCCTCAATGCCGCCTTGCGGCATGGAGAACGGGTTGTGGCCGAAGTCCACCTTCTTCTCGTCCTCGTTCCATTCGAAGAATGGGAAATCGACAATCCAGCACAGTTCAAACTTTTCGCGGTCAACAAGGTTCAGTTCCTCGCCAGCGCGGGTGCGGGCTGCGCCTGCGAAGTTGACGAATTTCTTCGGGTCGCCTGCGACGAAGAAGCAGGCGTCGCCTTCGCCAAGTCCGAGTTGAACACGGATGGCTTCGGTGCGCTCTTCGCCAATGTTTTTGGCCAGCGGGCCAGCGCCTTCAAGCTTTTCGCCCTCTTTGCGCCAGAAAATATAACCCAAACCCGGCTGGCCCTCGCCCTGCGCCCAGGAATTCATGCGGTCACAGAAAGCGCGCGAACCACCTGTCTTGGCTGGAATGGCCCAAACTTCGGCCTTGGGGTCATTGGCCAAAATGTTGGAAAAGACCTTGAAACCGGACCCAGCAAAATGCTCGGATACGACTTGCATTTCGATCGGATTGCGCAGATCCGGCTTGTCTGAGCCATATGTGCGCATCGACACATCATAAGGTATGCGGCGGAACGATTGGCTGACGGGCTTGCCTTGCGCAAACTCCTCAAACACGCCGCGCATCACTGGCTCCATCGTACTCAAAATATCTTCTTGCTCGACAAAGCTCATTTCCAAATCGAGCTGGTAAAATTCACCGGGCAGTCGATCAGCGCGGGGGTCTTCGTCGCGGAAGCAGGGCGCGATTTGGAAATAGCGGTCGAAGCCGGATATCATCAAGAGTTGCTTGTAGATTTGCGGTGCCTGCGGCAGCGCATAGAATTTGCCCGGATGAATGCGGCTTGGCACCAAGAAGTCGCGCGCGCCTTCGGGGCTGGAGGCTGTCAAAATTGGTGTGGAATATTCGGTGAAGCCCTCGCCCGACATGCGCTTGCGCATCTCGGCGATGATTTGCGTGCGCTTGACGATGTTTTTGTGCAGCGTTTCGCGGCGCAAATCGAGGAAGCGGTATTTGAGGCGGATATCTTCCGGATAATCCGGCTCGCCAAACACCGGCAAGGGCAATTCCTTGGCGGCGGAAAGCACTTCCAACTCAACTGCATGGACTTCGACATCACCGGTGCCGAGGTTTGCATTCTTAGTGGCATCGTCCCGCTCGACAACTTTGCCGTCCACACGAATAACCCATTCGCCGCGCACGGCTTCTGCCGCTTTGAAGCATGGAGAGGCCGGATCAACGACGATTTGGGTGAGGCCATAATGGTCGCGCAAGTCAATAAACATCAGCCCGCCGTGGTCGCGCACGCGGTGCACCCAGCCGGAAAGCCGGACAGAATCGCCAGCGTTGCCCTTACGAAGTGCGGCGCATGTGTGGCTGCGATAACGGTGCATGGTCATGTTTTTATCCTTATTATTCAAGGCGGAAACTGTGTTTCACGCGCTTGGGCCGCAGGCGTGCCTGCGTGTCGGTCGAATGTGGCCGGACAAGCGCATTTGAACGGCGAAAAGTCAAGAGTCAGCGGCTATTTTGCCAATGCCGCAAAGCGGAAAGGCAATAGTTGATGGCATAATCGACAGTCGAAAAGGTCAGATGTCGCAAAGACGGTACGAAGAGAAATATCGCAAGCACAATGTGAAAAAGCGCAATAGCAATCAACCATCCCCTAAACGGCTGCTTTGTGGTTTTATGACGGAAAATTTGCTGTGCTAGCAATGCGCCTAGACTGCCGCCTAGCATGGCGAGGCAAAGCAGTTTAATTTCGGGAATACGCCATGCGCCCGCTCTTGAGCGACGCTTATCGAGCCAGAACATAAAAAAGGTGACGGCGTTTATCGCAGCAAAGTAGACTGGAACAATATATTCAAGGTGCATGGGAATCCACATTAGATTGCAGCCTGTTACGTGGCAGCATATCATTAACGAAACAAAAAATTGATTATCAAATCATCCTAACGTTGAAGTAAGAAAAAGTTCAGCAAACATTAAAATCATTGAAGACAGGTTAGAAACGTTGCGATATACGCGAGGTCATGGATATTATTCTCACCACCGCGCAACTTGAAGCTGCTGTTGCGAAATTAAGCGAATGCGATTTTGTTGCGGTGGATACCGAGTTTATCCGCGAAACGACATTCTGGCCGGAGCTTTGCCTCGTGCAGCTGGCGACGCCGGACTATGCGTGCATTGTGGACCCATTATCGGCGGACATTAATCTTGCCGCGTTCTTCACGCTGATGGGCAATAGCGCCATTACTAAAGTGTTCCATGCAGCGCGGCAAGATGTTGAAATCGTTTATAAATTAGGTGGCCTTATCCCCGTGCCGATGTTCGATAGCCAAGTGGCGGCAATGGTATGCGGCTTCGGCGATTCCATTTCTTATGACCAATTGGTGATGCGCATGACGGGCATCCATTTGGATAAAACATCGCGTTTTACCGATTGGCGGCAGCGCCCGCTGACGGAAATGCAACTTACATATGCTTTGGCGGACGTTACACATCTTTCGACTATTTATCCGCTTTTGAAGGAAAAGTTGGAAACGGCTGGCCGTTCTGAGTGGGTTAAGGAAGAGATGGAAACCCTGTGTTCCGTCGAAACCTATGAGCTCCTGCCGGAGGACGCATGGCGACGCCTTAAGATGCGTGTGCGCAAACCTATCGAATTGGTTGTATTGCAACGTGTGGCGGCATGGCGTGAAATCGAAGCGCGTACGCGCAATGTGCCACGATCGCGCGTTCTTAAAGACGATACGATTTATGAAATTGCCCAGCAGCAGCCGAAGGATCAGGCATCGCTTGGCCATCTGCGTACCGTGCCTAATGGCTGGGAACGGTCGAGCACGGGCCAAGACCTATTGAAAATCATCATCGGCGCACTGGAAACACCGAAGGAATTGCTGCCGAAACTGCCGCGCCACATATCCGCGCCGGAGGGCACAGGTGCAGCCACAGAAATGCTGCGCGTCCTTCTCAAGCTCATCACGGAAGAAAACGGTGTCGCAGCCAAGGTTGTGGCGACATCCGACGATCTCGACCAAATTGCCGCGCATGGCGACAAGGCCGATGTGGCGGCACTTCACGGCTGGCGGCGCGAATTGTTCGGCGATACGGCGTTGAAGCTGATTGCTGGCAAAGTTGCGCTGAAGTTTGAAAACAAGAAAATACAGGCCGTGGTGCTGGATTAAGCGGCGCCGAGATCAGTAAATTTTCAGGCCCAAGTACTCGGCCATCGGCGAGAAATCCCGGTCGTCATGCAACAATTCATGATTGTTTTCGATGCAGAATGTGCCGATTATCAAATCCATTGTCTTGCGGATTGTGATGCCCCGGCTGCGAAGGTATCGGAAATTTGAGGCCGCCTTTATAGCGATGGCACCGCTGAGCATCGTTCTAAATTCAAATTTCTCAAGGGCTGTGACCAACACATGGGCATGTTCATCACTTCGAGCGCCTTGCAACACTTCCAGCAGAATTACGTCGCCCACAATAATGTCATCGACAGACATAGCAGTTCTAAGTTTGACCACTGATTCACTGTTGACCGTTCGCGCCAAGTTTATCCAGACTGAACTATCGACCACGATCATTCAAAAAACGACCCTCGCGCATCTCATCAAGATTTCCCACCCAACCCGTGCCTGCCATAGTCTCAATCGCGTTCACACGAGACATGCGGAGTAACATCGACTTGAGTGCCTCTTCTACCGTCGCTTTTTTGGTTGTAAGGCCAGTTGCCGCCATGGCCTCGGCCATAAGCTTATCGTCTATATCAATATTGGTACGCATTTCACGCCTCAATGTGTATGAATTGTGAGCATCATACACATTTTTGAGATAGAACCAAGGCTTTTTCTAAGCGACAACAACCGTGCGCATTGGCTTTCCGATGAGTTTGGCAAATTGTTGCAGACGATTTTCAGTGCGCTCACCTGCAAGGCTTGCTGCGTCTTGCGGTACAGCGAATAGAAATCCACCAATCCCGTCAGGAATAAGCTTTAAGCGCGGGATGAGCCCCGGCATTGCCGCCGAATAGAGATAGACGACCCGTAGCAAAGCGCCGTGCATTTTTGCGCGATCATACAAGCGTTGCGGGGCCAATGTTCGCATCTCTGGCGAAAGCGCATCATCAATCATGCCTTCATGGCGATAGAAGTTCGCCAGCGCCATATAGACTCGGCCCGGGTGGTCAATGCCGACAAATGCGCCGTGGGCGATGATGTTCAGCGATTGCGCGCCGCGATAATCTGGATGCGCGCGCCAGCCAATATCGGCCAAAAGACAGGCCGCCTCACGATAGCGCACTTCGTTTTCGGTCTCGTCAATGCCAAGAATTTTCAAGGCTTCGCCGGTCCATTCAGCCAATTCCCGGGCATGCTGCGGCGAGCGGGAACGCAATGTAGAGAGCTCTTCTGCGGCTTCTAGCAGCGGGTCTTCCAACTGCTCCTCTT
>JANPBE010000553.1:0-16640 GCA_031430295.1 Phyllobacterium sp. | reverse complement strand
GCGGACGTTGCCCAAGGACGCATAGTGCAATCGCTGGCCAATGAGGGCGGGCTTTCGTCCACACTATGGGCGGGGCCGGAAACCATTTCCCGCGCCATGAAATCTGGTGAACATCCCATTCAAGGAACAAGGCGAAACGGGCCGATTAGCCTGAAACTCGGTTTTTCCGGTGAGGATTATGGCTACGCAATAGATGTTGGTCTGCCCGTACAAGAACGCCCGCCAGTGCCAAGTCTCTTTTTGAAAGACCCAGAAATTAAAGCGGAAAGCCTATGGGTGGGGCAAACATTGGGGCGCGCCAATGAAATCGCGGCGCGCAGAGGCCCCGGTGTGCGGGTGAAGGATAGCGAGGGCTCATGGAAACAGGCGTCCGTCAACATGACATCAGGCGATAGTATGATGACCCACGGCAGCGATCCTTATGATGGCATTGAGCTTCTGATTTTACGCGAAACCATGCGCAATTGGCGCTTCTACGATCATCTGCGAACCGACCGCGACGCCCCCTCCCGCTTCCCGCAAGTGGGCACGCGAACACCCGTGCTCGCCTCAGATGGCTCCGACTTTTGCGCCGCCCTGCAGACCATCATCGAGATTGGCGATGCACCCGCGCTGGAAGCCTCCATCGAGGATGCCTTCCCCAAATCAACCATCGAAATCTTTGATAATAATGGCTATTTTGAACTGGAGATGCGCCAGCATGGCCTCTTGCGCCCGCTAAAATCCGCCGAACTTTCCGATGGCACTTTGCGCTATCTCCTCCTGCTCGCCGCGCTACATTCCCCGCGCCCGCCAAAACTAATGATCCTAAACGAGCCGGAAACCAGCCTGCATCCAGACCTGCTGGAACCACTTGGCCGCCTCGTAGCCGCCGCCTGCAAGCACTGCCAAATCATCGTGGTAACACATTCAAATTTGCTCGCTGAGGCGATTAGCCAGCAAGCCCCAAGCAAGATGATTGCCCTGCAAAAGGAGTTTGGAGAAACAAGGATTGTGGATAATGACGAGCCAATTTGGAAATGGCCGGAGCGGTAAGACTATGTATACTACAACAGAAGACGAAGCCAGAAGGACGTCATTGAAATGAGTGTTCTCACCATTCGCCTAGCCGACGATCAGCACGAGCGCCTGAAAACGCTGGCGGCCGCGCGGGGCATTCGTCTCAACAAATTGTTTGAAGAGTTTTCTACCAAAGCCATCGCCGAGTTTGATACTGAAAGCCGATTTCGTATTCGGGCAAGCCGAGGGGATAAGGCGCTGGGATTGAAGATTTTGGATGAGCTGGATGAGCGGCATCGCAAGGCTTCTTGAAATAGGAAATAGAACAAGGGCGTTCTTGAGGAATTAAACTAGTCAAAAGCCCTACGATCACTTTTCTTTGATCGAAATCCCGCCCTCACCAATCTTGATTTCCACGCCATCTGGCTGCTTCTTCTCCTGATAAAGCGAATATGCGGCCAACGCTAATCCTGCCGCCAGAAGTACAATAACTGTCATCAGTAGATTGCGAGATGCGAGCATAATGTCTCCTGAGAACAATTCGCCAATTGAGGACTGATGGCTTAACGCGGAAAAAGGTGTTTTGTTCCGCGATTGCAATGACAAAGCAAAAAGGGCGGCCAATTGACCGCACTTCTCACTAATCTCTAAACACTCAAAACTTAGTTTTTAGCCTTATCCACCAAACGATTCTTGCCAATCCATGGCATCATGGCGCGGAGCTTTTCGCCTACTTCTTCGATCTGGTGCTTGTCCCTCATAAGGCGGACGCCAATGAAGCAGACGGCTGCGCGCCTGTGGCTATTCCAGCAGCCCAACAAGACATAACCAACCACCAGATCGAATTAAAACTGAATAGACGATTGAGAACAGATCAAAATTGACATAATGACCTCGATATTAGTTGCTCTGGCGGTATCCAAACGCAGTGCGAAAAATAAGCCATAAATCAAGAATTGTGCTTTGAGTGGCCAAATATTTGGCATCCCATCTTACAAGCTGTTTGGGACCCCTCATATCAATTCTATTGGTTTGCGCGAGCCCGGTTATGCCTGGCAACACAGAAAATATCTTTCGTGCGCGGCGCAAATTAATTATCTCTTTTTGGTTTGGAAGACAGGGTCTAGGTCCAACCAATGTCATCTCATTTTTTAAAATATTGATAATTTGAGGCAATTCGTCGAGTTTCGTGCGCCTTAGAAATCTTCCGATTGGTGTGATTGCATGGGATTCAATCTCATGTGTGCCCAACTCCGCTGTACCAATTTTCATAGTGCGAAATTTGTAGCAGACAAATGGAACTTCATTTTGACCCACTCTCACTTGTCGAAAAATAACGTGTCCACCAGATTGAAAGCGAATGGCTGCCCAGATTAAAATCAGAAGCCACCAGAGCATCCCAATTACGGAAGCCACGAAAGCCAAGTCGATTGCTCGTCTGATGGCACGGTAGCACCAATTCCTCATCTTGCTGTCTACAACCGCGAATTCGTTACTGTCGATTGGAATAACGTCTTCGGTATTATCGCCGACAATATAGTGCGCAAATGCCTCAACATGTGTCGTGGGTTTGAGGGCGGAAAATGCGTACATAATTGATTGGGCCAATGAGTGTGGCAGCAGGTTCAAGATGCGGAGACGACCAGAAAATTGGCGTCCGTGAACCTGTGCCAAATAGACTGTTTCAGGATCGCCCGGAAGTTCAAGCACTCGGCTGGCCGCACGTCGTTTGCTGCTCGCATAGAGGCTCAGATTACGCTCATCTAGTACGTGGACCGAGGATACATTGATAAAGCGCGGAACGTTGAGTGCCTGGCTCATGCGAAACAGCTCAACGGTAAAGTCACTATTAACATCGTAAAACGACTGTTCCGAAGCATCTGAGACATTGTTTACGACAGCAAGATTGACAAAAATGTCTGCGTCTCGCCCCATTGTTTTGAGATCGTCATAGTTATGAATAGTGAGCGTTTCATGGGCATAAGTTAGTTGCCTCCTGTCGCGCCACGCTAAGATCAACTCGTGATCCGACAAAAGCGGAACCAATTCGCGACCGACAAAACCTGAAGCACCTGTAATAATAATTTTCATCTGCTTCGGCGTCGATTATTGCTGCTCATATGCGGCGGTTCTCCATGGATAAGCGCAGAAGCAAATTGTGCTAAGGTACTAAGAATAAAAGTTAGGCTTATGACTTCACAATCCTGGTTTTCTCGCAAGTTCGGCATGGAGCGTCTAGAGCAAATTTGCGTAGTGTTTAACTTCGTACACGTAACCTTTCAAGCTATCTAGACATTATAAGAGTTGTTCTTGCCACCCGGACTGCGGCTTTTCAAGCAGGATTGATTAATCGCAATTGAAAATAGTACGCGCATATCGATGCAAAATGCTCCTTGCTAAACTCTAAACGCTTCAAATAAAAAAGGGCGGCCAATCGACCGCCCTTCTCACTAATCTCTAATCACTCAAACCTTAGTTTTTAGCCTTATCAACCAAACGGTTCTTGCCAATCCATGGCATCATGGCGCGCAGCTTTTCGCCTACTTCTTCGATCTGGTGCTTGTCGTTCATGCGGCGGATGCCTTTGAAGCGGGCGGCGCCGGACTTCCATTCTTGCATCCACTCGGACGTGAACTTGCCAGTCTGAATGTCTGTCAAAACGCGCTTCATCTCAGCCTTGGTCTCGGCAGTGATGATGCGCGGGCCGGTGGCGTATTCGCCCCATTCTGCGGTGTTGGAGATGGAGTAGTTCATGTTGGCAATGCCGCCTTCATAGATCAAATCCACGATCAGCTTCACTTCGTGCAAGCATTCAAAGTAAGCCATTTCAGGGGCATAGCCGCCTTCAACCAGCGTTTCAAAGCCAGCGCGGATAAGCTCAACCAAGCCGCCGCAAAGAACCACTTGCTCGCCGAACAAATCGGTTTCGCACTCTTCTTGGAATGTCGTTTCGATAATACCCGAACGACCGCCGCCAACGCCACAAGCGTACGAAAGCGCCAAATCATGGGCATTGCCGGAAGCATCCTGATGAACAGCGATAAGGCAAGGCACGCCGCCGCCCTTTTGATATTCGCCGCGCACAGTGTGGCCGGGGCCCTTTGGCGCGATCATCACAACGTCAATGTTCTTTGGCGCTTCGATAAGGCCGAAGTGAATGTTCAAACCATGCGCAAAAGCAATCGCTGCACCGGGGCGAATGTTGGCGGCAATGTCTGCCTTCCAAATGTCAGCCTGCAACTCGTCTGGCGTTGCCATCATCAAAAGATCGCCCCACTTGGCAGCTTCCGCAACAGTCATCACCTTAAGGCCATCGGCCTCAACCTTGGCAGCGGTTGGCGAACCAGCCTTCAGCGCAACGCGCAATTCCTTGGCGCCTGAATCCTTAAGGTTCAGCGCGTGGGCGCGGCCCTGCGAACCGTAGCCAACGATTACAACATTCTTGGACTTAATAAGATTGAGATCGGCATCGCGATCATAATAAACACGCATGGATTTATCCTTCCCGTTTTGGTGTTGTGTCAGGCCCATAGAGGGCCAAGAACTGCTGCGTCGCCCGCACGGCATCAGCCGAAATTTGCGGCGCAGCGAGTTGAATATCGTCTCCCAACAGAAGACGAATTTGATTGTCCCGAAGTACGAGACCGAAAAAAGTGCGGAACACATCATCCGCATTGTCAAAGTTAAGAAGCCCCGCGTCCCGCGCGGCAAGCAGCACTGGCTCCAGCCTGCGGCCCATCGCTTGGCGGCCATTCTTCAACACTATAGCGCCAAGATTGGTCTTGCCGGAACCTGCATGGCTAACGGCCATTCGGTTCAACGCAATCGAGGTATCGCTAGAAATCACGCCCAGCCAATCGCGGGCAAAATGCTCCAGCGTGTCAGTCAGCGCGGCAAGCGTAATCGTCGCCTTGTCTATCACAGGCACATGCACCTTGCTGGCCTGCCAGCGCACCGTGGCGGTCAGCAACCCGTCACGGTCGCCAAACCATTTATACAGCGTCTCCTTGGAGCAGGAAGCGCGGCGCGAAACGGAGTTCATCGTCAGCGCATCGCCCTCCTCCACCATCACCGCAAGCGTCGCCTCAAGCACCGCCATTTGGCGCTCGCTCAGACTCTCGCTGTCAACGTGAATGGTCATAAAACAATACTCAAAATACCGTAACGAACGTTACGGTACTCTAGTATTTTAGATTTTACCAAAGCGCAAGCCTCATTTGCTGCGCTCCAATTATTTTGAGTACCTGCGAATATCACAGCCGTCATTTGCGCAATTTTTTAATAAATTAAAAACCTGCTATTTACCAAAATTCAAAATCAGGTTGTGCGATTAGAAGCCATTTAAGAAATCCCCGCTAAGTTGAGTGCAGATAAAACAGGGGACGTAAAATGCTTAGATTAAAAGTATATGCAGGAATGATTGTCGCGGGCACCGTCGCTTATGGCGCGTCTGAGGCCGATAAGAAAATGCACTATGTAGAGACCGATGCCGTGATAAAGTCCGCCAAAATCGAATGCTACGTCGAGCACGGCAAGAAATATCTGGCTGAAAAAGCCACCGATAAAATGGCCTATATGGACTGTGAATTGGCACCAATGGCCGCCGAAGCCTTCGGTTACGCTAAGTCCGATATCCACCACCGCAACACGATGACTTACAGCTTCAAGTCACCCGTCGATGGCAAAACCTATGTCGATAACTACGACACAAAGAGCGAGCCTCTTGCAAGCCTCACGTCTGGCAAACATTTCAAAATATATGCCCACAAGACTGAAGCCGGGAAATCACGCATCAACTAATACAGTTGGCGCGGCTAGGATAACGTGCCGCGCCAATTTCCTAATCCAAATCTGGCTTTAGCCAGCCCAAATCTCGCTTTAGCCATCCATTGTAATGCACCAGCCGGCCAAACGGCCATTGTTTGATATCAACATTAAACAAGTGCTTGCCCTCAGCATTTGTGCGTTCCGTTGCCACCAGTTTTGGCAGCAAAAATGCGGGCAAAGGAACGCCCAAAAAGCGCATTCCCACCATAATCATGTCAAGCCCGTCACTATTTCCCGTAAGCCGCATTTGAAATTGAAACGGGCCAAATCGCTCTTCTATCAAGCTTTGCTTGGCATCAACCAAACTGATAACACTGCGCATCGTGCGGTCCGGATAGTGCCGCGCCCAGCTTTCCCCTTTGCCGCTTTTGGAAATAGTCACCGAAAGCGCTGCCTGTTTCGCTGTGCCGGGAAAACCAAATATCTTGGCAACGACACGTCCCAGCGCCGTCTGCGCGCCCTCAATATCCGCCTCGCCTTTAAGCCTAACAATCGGGTCAAGCGTATGCACATAGCGCGTGATGGAGGGCAGCTGATCCCATGCTTCACCAAGTGCACTTTGAAACACTTGCGGGGCATCAACCAGTTCTACGTCCATGTTTGTTGAAATGCCCAAGCGCCGAAACTCCGTATCCATCTCGTCATACGACACCACACCGGCAGCACTGTAGGCCCCAGCGTCAAGCTCATCCCGCAGGCACAACGCTAGCGCCGGAAGGCAAGGAATATTCGGGCCCACACCGCCCTTTGCCGCCAGCGACCAGCACAATCGCGTCGCCGCACCTCGTTCGTTCAGTCCAGTAACACGAATAAACATGCCACCTGCATCACTGCCAAAAGGATAGAGCGGCCTTGCCAGAAACTGAAAAATACCTGCAAGCGGTGCAAGATTGGGAATAAGCTTCTTAGCTCTAAGCGCTGCCAAAACTCGTAATGAATTGTGCATAATGCCAAGCTCAAGCCCCGCCTTAAACTCGGCTGAGACGCGGGGATGATACCGCTCTACCAACAAATCCAAATCCGGCGTTTCGCACAGCGCGATGTGCCGCCTGCCAACTCCTGCAATCTCAATTTGCTCGTCTTCAGCCCAGCCAAAGGACTGACCACCTTTCCCATTTTGTAGCAACCTAATCGGCTCGCCCACACCCGCAAGGATAGCCTTCATAACAGACAATCCACGCGGCGCACGATTACCCGGCGCTATCGCCACAAGTATTTCATCGATACGTTTCCAACCCTTTATAACGCGATCAAGCACCGCATGAGATAACGCAGGCGTTGAACTCGCCCCGCTTATCACAGCCACACCAGCAGCTTTCGCCGCCTGATCCAAAGTCGATATGCGCGCCACAAAATCACGCGCGTCAGCAAGGTCAAGGTAATGAACACCAGCCGCAATCGCAGCTTTCGGCAGCGCCAAAGAACTACCTTGAAACGGCCCCGCCGCATCAACGATGATATATGGCGCGAGCCTCTTAAGCAGCGCCACATCTGGCTGTGACCGATCAAAAATACAGAAGCTGGCCTCACAATTTAAGCCACGCAACTCCCGCAAAATGTCGCTGGCTTTCGCCTCATCGCGACCCGCCAGTATAAAGTTTCGATGCCCCTTGATGGCCAATTGTGTGACGAGGCGTGAGCCGAACACACCGCTTGCCCCCACAATCATAATGGCACGGTTCATCGGCCCACATGCCCCGCAACAATGTTTGCCAGTAGTTTTTGGATTGGCGAAAACTTACTGGCCGTCGCAACAAGATTATCCCGTAGAAACGGATACACCCGCGAATCTGACTGATAAAATGGCGTAAAGATCAGCGACATCGCCTGATAAATTTGCACATGCCGCCGACGTGTTTGCGCATAAGCGGCGAAAGCCGATTGCACATCGCCGTGGCCCGCCAAAGCATTTGTCAGCGCAAACACATCCAGCAACGCCATGTTCGCGCCCTGCCCCAATTGCGGGCTAGTGGAATGCGCACTGTCACCGATAAACACGATGTTAGAGCCGAAGGGCAGCGACAGCGTATGATGATCGTAGCTCGCCATGGTCATCTGATCTTGGCTGGAAACACTGTCTAGCAGCTGAGCCGTTTCCGGCCACAGCGCCAGCACATCGTTCTTCCAACGCTGCAATCCAGCAGCCTTCCACGCCGCATAATCAGCCGTTTTCAAACTCCAGAAAAACGCTGCTTGGTCGCCGCTCGTGGCGTCATAACTTCCAATCGGCAACACGCCGGACATCATAGAAGCGCGGTAATAGCGCTGCTCCAACGCATGTCCATCAAACGCTTCACCCGGCCACGGCAGGCTAGCCCAAATCGCGCCATAGGGCATGGTGCGGCGATAATCCGGCCCGCTGGCATGTTGAATAAGCGGCGAGTGCGAGCCAAGGCCATCCACAATAATATCGAACGGACCAACCAAACGCCCGTCATCCAGAACAAGACTTTTCCCGTCCAGCGATTTGACTTTGCTGGATGTTGTAACGCTGAGGCCAGCAGCAGTAAGCCCGTCATTCAGCACTTTGAAAAGCCCGGCGCGATGCACCGCCAGCCCGCGCAACTCTCCGAGTGCCGCATAGCGCACATCCAACACCACGCGGTTGCCCGCCTTGCCGTAAAGCCGATCGATGCGCTTCCCATAGCCACGCATCTTGTCGCCGAGCCTCAACCAGTCTAAAACAGCAAGACCAGTCGGCTGCAATATCAGGCCGGAGCCAATCGGCCTTGGCCTATCAAACTGATCGAAAATTGTAACTTTATGCCCAGCGCGATGGAGTGCCAAAGCCGCGGCTAGTCCCGCTGGCCCCGCACCGCAAATGGCAATGTCATACTGCCGCAAAAGTGCACCAGTGTGAGCTAAGCCTCATTCCGAGAGCGCCTTCAAATGCCGCTCCACAGTTCCCGCCATGCCATATTCCAGCGCATCACAAGTAAGGCCGTGACCAATGGAGACTTCCTTAAGATTGGGGATAGCCTTGCAAAGCGCAGGCAAGTTCGCCACCGTCAGATCATGTCCGGCATTGATCGCCAGCCCTGCCTTGGTTGCCAGTTGCGCCGTTTTTGCTAGTATCTCAAGCGCTGCTTTTGCCTTCGCCGGATCATCAAAACACGAACCATAAGGCCCCGTATAAAACTCCACCCTGTCCGCGCCAGTTGCTTTCGCCGCAGCTATCGCCGCCTCATCTGCATCCGGATCCGCAAACAGCGAAACGCGCATACGCTTGGCTTTCAGCCTTTGCACCACATCGCGCAGGAAGTTGCCTTGGCCGGTAAAATCCCAACCATGATCTGATGTCGGCTGCGAGGGATGATCCGGCACCAGCGTCACTTGCTCGGGCTGATGCTGCTCGCACAGCGCCAAAAACTCGTCCGTCGGATAACCCTCAATGTTAAACTCAGCCTTGGGAAACTCGTCATCAATCAGTGCCCGAATAGGCGCTAGATCAGAAAAGCGAATGTGCCGCTCGTCAGGGCGCGGATGCACCGTCAGTCCATGCGCACCCGTTTGCAGTGCAATGCGGCCAAGATTGATAAGGTCCGGCCAAGGCAAATCACGACGATTGCGCAAAAAGGCGATGGCATTGATATTTACAGAAAGTTTCGCGGTCATGTGCGCACTATCCACGCCGCAACGCCAATATCAATCCAAAAGATACTGACCATTCCATCATTTGCCGTGAACAATTGCCGCAATGTGATGTTTTAGCGGCGGATGGAGCGCTTAAACGCCTCAAGCTTCAATTCATAAGCGGCGTGCTCGCGCCGCGCACGCTTCTTCTCGGATGCGACTGCCCAAACTAACGCGCCGCCTGTGAGCGTGCCGAAAATACTGATAACAGCCAGGATTATCGCGCGACTTTGGCCCAGCGTTGACATCCCATCACCACCCGCCGGACCCTGCGCTACACCAGATGAGTAACCTCCGATCATCAAGATTATGCCAGATATAATAATGAGATATTTCATGCTGCGTTCTCCTGCTACGCAAGATTGCACAACTTGATTAAGCAACGGTTGCAACTAAAAATTTATTTCGCAGGCGGTAACAACTTTTACCGCACCACCGTCAAGCGCTCTGCCGCCCGTGTCACTGCCGTATAAAGCCAACGCGAGCGCATGTCTTTGAAGGCGAAACTCTCATCAAACAGCACCACATTGTTCCATTGCGACCCCTGCGCCTTGTGCACGGTCAGCGCATAGCCAAAATCGAAATCATCATAGCGCTTCTTTGTTGCCCAAGGAATTTCGGCATCCGGCTCTTCAAACTGCTGTTTAAGCAATTTGATCTTGGCAACAGTGCGCCCCGGCTCATCATCTTCTGGCGCAACAAGCAGGTTGATGCCGGGCTTGATCGTCTCCCGCGCCGCCGTCATCACCTTCCACAGCGAGCCATTGAGAAGCCCCTTGGCCGGATCATTGCGCAAGCAAACCAGCTTGTCGCCCGCCTGCGGAATATCGGCAGAAAAGCCCTTCAATTCGCGCAAGCGCTGGTTATAGCGCCGCCTCGTGCGGTTCGTCCCCACCAGCACTTGGTCAGCGTCCAGCACCAATTCCTGCGTCACATCGCTTTTATGGATCACCTGCGTGGAGCCATAATCGCCGATCATAAATTCGCGCCCCTCGCGCACATCCATCGCGAGCCGGATAATCGGATTGTCCCGCGCCTGCCGGTGAATTTCTGTCAGCAAATGGTCCGGCTCATGGTCAGTAAAATAGCCGCCGCCTGAAATCGGCGGCAATTGGCCGGGATCGCCCAGCACCAAAATCGGCGTGCCAAAACTCATCAAGTCACGGCCAAGCTGCTCATCCACCATCGAGCATTCATCAACGATAATCAGCTTGGCTTTGGCAATCGGGCTTTGCCGGTTCAGCGTGAAAGTGGGCGACATGGACGTCTTGCCGGTAATCTCATCTTCAACGGATTCCTCACCTTTCGGGCGGTAAATCAGCGAATGAATGGTCCGCGCATTTTTCGCGCCCTTGGAGCGCAGCACCTGGGCCGCCTTGCCGGTAAAGGCGGCAAATTGTACTTCGCCTTCAATATCTTCTGCAAAATGCCGAGCCAGCGTGGTTTTGCCCGTGCCGGCATATCCGAACAAACGAAAAATCGGCGTACGTCCGGCCTTGAGCCAGCGGTCAACCGATTTCAGCGCTTCATCTTGTTGTGGTGAAAATTCCATGGATAACCTCTGAACAGATTCGCAGCACAAAGGAAATGCAGTTGCATAATTTCGCGGATAGCCAATAGTAACGCCATGACCAAAACACACGACACGCCTGAAGCGCTGCTCCGTCTATGGGGTAATTATGAACCCACTCCGCTCGTCAAGCTGCCGGCATTGGCAACCGAACTTGGCGTGGCCAAAGTCATGGTCAAAAACGAAGGCAAGCGCCCGTTAGGCTCGTTCAAATCGCTCGGAGGCATGTATGCAGGCCTTCGCGCGCTGGCTCGCCACACCGGCGAGGATGGCATCGAGGCGCTCATAGCGTCCGGCCCGCATAAAGATTTACCGGCGCTTATCTGCGCCTCAGATGGTAACCATGGTTTGGCAGTTGCAGCCGGAGCCAAGCTCGCTGGCGCTCCCGCCCGCATTTATCTGCCAGCCTCTGTTCCAGAAACCCGCGCCAAACGCATAGCCAATGAAGGCGCGGAAATTGTCCGCGTTGCGGGTACCTATGAAGATGCCGTTGCCGCCGCAGCAAAGGCCGCCAAAAGCGGCGAAGGCATATTGATTTCCGATACCACAGACTTGCTCGATGACCCCGCCGTCGCAGACGTCATGGCGGGTTATAGCGTTATTGCCAAAGAGATCGCGACGCTCATCGAAGACGGCTCATTATTGCCGCCAACGCACATATTTATGCAAGCCGGCGTTGGTGGTTTTGCAGCTGCAATGGCCGATGGTTTAGCCTCGCATTTGGCCGCTCCCGCCCGCATTATCGTGGTCGAACCGGAAACCGCAGCATGCATCAAAGTGGGCTTAGCGCAGGGCCAAGCCGTACTGTTTCCCGGCGCACTCAATACATCCGCAGAAATGCTGGCGTGCGGCCAGGCCTCCGCTCCCGCACTTACCCGCCTCATACATCACAAAGCCAAAAGCATGACCGTTACCGAAGGCGCGCTACACCGTGCTGTTGCGAAGCTCGGCGAGCATGGCATCGCCACGACGCCTTCCGGCGCAACAGGAATGGCTGGTTTATTGAGTGCCTTGGCAGGTCGCGCAGATCATATGCCTCTGCTGGATGATGCCAGCCGAGTCTTGATATTCGTCACTGAAGGCCCAATTCCTGTTTAATTTTTCAATATATATCATATATTTAGGCACTCGTTCTGACTCTAACTCAGAACTTCATCTCGCCGCTATTTCAACATAGGCCACAACGATAGCACCAACAAAATCGCCATCGCAATGTTGAAATATTTAAGCCGTGGCGGCACCGCCAACCATTCGCGCAATACCGAACCAAATCCTGCCCAGCACGACACGGACGGCACATTGACGATGGCAAATACGCTGGCAACAAACAGTACACTTGAGTTATATGCCGCCGGATTTGTGTAAAGCCCCATCGCAGGAATAGCCATCGCCCACGCCTTAGGGTTCACCCATTGAAACGCCGCCGCACCCAAAAATGTCATCGGTTTATCGCCCGTTTTGCCATCGGTAAGCGTGCGGCTCATCCCGATTTTGTATGCGATCCAAAGCAAATAAATCCCGCCCGCAATCTTCAAAACAGTATGCAAAATCGGTGCCGCGGTGAGCAACGCACCCAGCCCGAAACCAACGCCCAGCAGCAGCGAAAAGAACCCCGCCCCGATGCCAAACATGTGGGGAATGGTACGCCGGAACCCGAAGTTTACACCGGATGCAAACAACATCATATTGTTCGGGCCGGGTGTGATTGAGGTCGCGAAGGCGAATGTGAACAGGGCGATGAGCGTGGCGGCGGTCATTTATGTATTTCCAACAATTCGCCGATAATTTCACGGACGCTTCGCAAAACACCGTCTGGCGCGCGTTCTATAAAGCGGAAGCCGCGCTCAGCACGATGCACAGACCTTAGCTGATCGGCAAGCACTGCGCCTTTCGTAATCATGCCTTCGGGCAATGTCACTTTAGTTGGCCAGTCCGAAATGTTACTTGTGATGGGGCAAATTATCGAACGCGAGGTAAAGGCACTGAGTTCAGTCGAAGATACTATTAGCGCAGGACGGACACCGCTTTGTTCTGAACCCTTTACTGGATTCAAATCTACCCAGACAATGTCACCGGCCGCGGGAATATTTATCGGCAATTATTTCATCCCCCCTATCCGGGCCCCAATCAACCGACTCAGGTTCATTTTCGAGACCAAGACGCATCATTTCGGAAACAATCCATTCAAGAGTAATTTTCTTTGGTTGCTCAGGCATGAATGTCACCGCGCCGTTCGCCACCGTCATTTCTAACTTCTGCCCCGGCGTGATTCCAAGTTGCTTCACCACCGCCTTCGGAAGACGAATGGCCGTGCTATTTCCCCATTTTGATGCCGCTACACTTGTCATCGTAAACTGACCTCGCAAATCACAAGATATACAATGTATATCATTTGGTCGCGCCAAACAAGCTACATCCCCTTAGCGCCACGGTTCATGGCCGCCACGCCCGTGCGGCACACTGCCACCAATCCAAGCGGAGCCATCACAGCAATAAACTGATCGATACGCGAAGGCTCGCCTGTCACCTCAAATATGAAATGCCCAGTATCAGCGTCCAGCACTTCGGCATCAAACGCTTCCGAAAGCCGCAGCGCCTCGCTGCGGGCCTCTCCGGTTCCCGCCACCTTCACCATAGCCAGCTCGCGCGCCATCGGCTCAGAGCCTGCTGCGTGGGCCTCAACAGTCAAATCCGTGACGTGATGCACCGGAATAATGCGCTCCAGTTGCAGCTTAATCTGTTCCAGAATATGCGGCGTGCCAGTGGTCACAATCGTGATGCGCGACAGGTGCTTGGCGTGCTCCGTTTCCGAAACCGTCAAGCTATCAATATTGTAGCCGCGCCCCGAAAATAGCCCAATCACCCGCGCCAAAACACCGGTCTCATTGTCCACCAGCACTGAAAGCGTATGGCTTTCCGGCACTGCCTTATCCTTCACGATGAAATAGGCCGAGCCCGATGGTTGTTTTGCAGCGTTCATTTTATGCTTCCTGACAAATGTAATTTCTTGTGACTAATCAATTATTCAGTCCGGAATTTACCCGACTTCTTATGGCATCAAGTGCGTCCGAAGGAGTTGGTCCAACAGCAACCCAATTTGGTGTATCGCTCCAAAAAACCGCAGCTCCAGTATCGTCGCCAGACGGCCCAGTTTCAGCAACTAGACAAAATTGCGCGCGCGTATGGATTCCATCTAACAGTTGATTAGCTTGTTCGACTGCGATCCATTTTCCGCCGGAATAGACACCGCTATAGCGGTCTTCAATCAAGGCTATTGGCCATTGAGTTGCTTTTGACATCACTCAAACCAGCCCCTTGCCGCTCGCATCAATGGCGTTCGCCACCGCTTCATCTGTCGCCTCGTCTGGCAGCAACATTTCATTGTGGGCCTTGCCGGAAGGGATCATCGGGAAACAGTTCGCCAAGGCCGCCACACGGCAATCGAAAATCACCGGCAGTTTCACATCGATCATTTCCTGAATGGCCGCATCCAAGTCCGCTGGCTTATCGCAGCGAATGCCGTGGCCGCCGTAAGCCTTTGCCAGCATCACAAAATCCGGCATCGCCTCGGTGTAGGAATTGGACAGGCGATTGCCATGCAGCAACTGCTGCCATTGGCGGACCATGCCCATATACTGGTTGTTCAGAATGAAAATCTTGACCGGCAGATTATGCTGCACCGCGCAGGACATTTCCTGAATGCACATCTGGATGGACGCATCGCCCGCAATATCAATAACCAAACTGTCAGGGTGCGCCGTCTGCACACCAATTGCGGCGGGGAAACCATAGCCCATGGTGCCAAGACCACCGGATGTCATCCAGCGGTTGGGCTGTTCAAAGTGATAAAACTGCGCCGCCCACATATGGTGCTGGCCCACTTCCGTGGTGATGTAGGTGTCCAAATGCTTGGTATTTTCATACAGGCGCTCAATAGCATATTGCGGCATGATAACGTCTTTGTTGGCCGTATAGGCGAGCGAATTACGCGCACGCCAGCGGTCCACTTGGGCCTGCCAGTCCTTCAACGCCACACGGTCAATCTGCTTCTTCGAGGCTTTAATCTCAGCAATCATCGCCTTCAAAACCCGCGCAATATCGCCAACAACAGGCACATCAACATGCACAACCTTGTTGATCTGGCTCGGGTCAATATCAATGTGGATCTTCTTGGAATGCGGCGCGAACGCATTGAGACGGCCGGTAATACGGTCGTCAAACCGCGCGCCAATGTTCACCATCACATCGCAATCATGCATAACCATATTGGCTTCATAGGTGCCATGCATACCCAGCATTCCCAGCCAATTTGTGCCCGACGCCGGATAAGCGCCAAGACCCATCAAAGTCGATGTAATCGGAAAGTCCGTCAGGGCCACCAGTTCGCGCAACAGCTGAGAGGCTTCCGGACCGGAGTTGATAACCCCGCCGCCAGAATAGATAACCGGACGCTTCGCACCCATCATCAAGGCAACGGCAGACTTAATCTGATCAACATCGCCGTCCAAGCGCGGCACATAGCTCACGCGCTCAATCTTCACCGGCGGATGATACATACCCTTGGCAAACTGCACGTCCTTGGGGATATCAACCAGCACCGGACCCGGCCGCCCGCTCATGGCAATATGGAACGCCTCGTGCAAAGTCTTCGCCAAATCATCAACATTGCGTACCAGCCAATTATGCTTCGTGCATGGCCGCGTGATGCCAATGGTGTCGCATTCCTGAAACGCATCAGACCCGATCAGCGGCGTCGGCACTTGGCCGGAAATGCACAGCATCGGAATTGAGTCCATCAGCGCATCTTGCAGCGGCGTCACGATATTAGTTGCGCCGGGGCCGGATGTCACCAGCGCCACGCCGATCTTGCCGGTGGAGCGCGCATAGCCCTCCGCCATATGGCCCGCGCCCTGCTCGTGGCGCACCAAAATATGCTCAACTTTTTCCTGCTGATAAAGCTCATCATAAATCGGCAAAACCGCACCGCCCGGATAGCCAAAAATATGCTTGACGCCATGGTCCACAAGGGCCTGCACCACCATCTCCGCCCCTGTCATTTCGCGGGAGCCTTGCTGGCTGGATTCGTGTGCTTTGGTCTTCGTCGTCATGTCATAAGGTCCGTTTGTTTTGCCAACTTCAATCAGGGCTTTGGTATGAGGGCTTGAGGGTATTAAGGGGAAAGAAGAAATTTTGCCAATAAAAAAGGCCCCTCTCGGAGCCTGTCTGTCGCGCACGGGAGGCTATTGCCTGATGGTTACACCATCTTGCCCGCGCGCCGTCCCACCACAAGGAGAATGTTCTTGTTCATGGTCCAGACTTAAGACACGGGTTTGGCAGGTGTCAAGTGGTGTTTAGCCATTCATCGCAACATAGTGATCTTCAGGCCCAAAGCCCCAGCAACCCGTTCCCAAGGATGGTCAGCCGTCAAAACTTCCGCGTCGCACACAATCGCTAGCGCAAGACAACTGCGGTCTCCGAGCGACAATCCCGAAGTCTTGGTGATAGCGGCAATACGTCCAGCAACCAATGCTTGCTCATGCGAAAACGGCACGATCTCAATTCCGGTCTCTTCAAAAAACGTATCAATGGCTAAAGTCGAAAGCGAGCTGAT
>JANPBE010000552.1:0-5067 GCA_031430295.1 Phyllobacterium sp. | reverse complement strand
TTCTATCGCCGTGCTGACCGGATGCTCTATCAAGCCAAGCGTCAGGGCCGTAACCGCGTGTGCGCTGCCTGATAAGCCAACCACTGTTCGCGATTATACCAAATCACGTTTATCCCCAACAGTTTCCTTAAATAGGTAATTGAGTTTATGCTGCTGTAATCACTAGATTGCAGGAGAATTGCGTTGGACGACCGCTTTGCGAACACCCCTGAACCGCCTTACTACGCCGTGATTTTCACCAACAAATTGTCGTCAAGCGATGAAGGCTATGATGAGATGGGCGAGCGTATGTATGAGATGGCATTGGCGCAGCCGGGCTGCCTTGGCGCAGAGTCAACACGCGATGTTGCGCGGTTGGGCATCACAGTTTCCTATTGGAAAGATGAGGCCAGTATTGCGGCGTGGAAGGCCAATGCCGCGCATTTATTTGCCCAGAAGATGGGGATTGGCAAATGGTATGAGCACTATGAGCTGCGAGTCGCCAAAGTTGAACGGGCCTATAGTGGCCCGTCCGGAAGATCAGCGTGATTGATTTTTAGCGATTGCCAAATGTGGGACGTAGTGAAGCATCGGCATCACGACGGCCGATACGCACATCCTCGCCGCTCTGCCAATTTGTGACCTGATCGGTATGACGACGCAGCGCTGGATCAGGTGCACTGCCGGTGCTGCCAAATCTTGAAGGAGCATTTGGTGCAGGCTCAACAGGCGCAGTGAAGCCCACTTCCTCGTCCTTTTCCTGCTCTTTGGTCAGGCGCATACGATTGATAACAGTATCCAATGAAACGGCCGCGCCGCCCGCAGCAAGTTTCGCCTGATTTTCGTATATATGGCTACCTGGCAGCTTAGACTTTGGCACATTTTCAAACATTAAGCGCATCGGGGTTGAAATAGCTTCACCAAAAGCAATGGCTTCGCGGTTGGCGATGGACGACAGAAAAGCAATCGTGCTCTGCGCCGCGCCGGAAACCGCTTGGCGGATGATGTCTTTATCACGCTCATTGCCGAGACGCATTGCGAACACGGTGTTGCACTGAGACAAAATTGTCGAGTCCAATTCGCCGGGGCGCTGCGTGATGACGCCGAGGAACACCCCATATTTACGGCCTTCCTTGGCGATGCGTGAAATAGCTTGGCGGGTTGGCACGAAGCCTGATGAAACATCTGCCGGGATATAACGATGTGCCTCTTCGCATACGACCAGAGTTTGGATTGTGCCCTCTGACCACAGTGCCAAATCGAACGCCAAGCGGCAGAGGATGGAGGCGACGGAATTCACGACTTCTGACGGGATACCCGAAAGCTGGAACGCGCAGATGGGCTTACCGTTTTGCGGGATGCGGAAAATATGGCGTATGATCGGATCAATGCTGTCTTCGACAGTCTTTGCGCCGAACATGAACTTGAAGCGAGGGTCATTCACCACAGAGTCGATGCGGTTCTTCAGGGCGCGCAAATGTGGACGTTCTGCCTTGCCGTCAAGCAAACCAATGCGCTCTTCAATCAGCGCCAGTAGCTCCATGATGCGGTAAGGGACCGGCGTGTCTGCGGTGTAAGTTGTGAATTCCTTGTCGCGGCGCAGGCCGGAGCGGTCGGTGCCGCCTTTTTTGAAACGCTGTTTGGCAAGAGGAATGAGGTCACGCAAAGCGTCGAGCTCTTCAGGAACAGCAGGGCGTCCACGGAAAATGACCTCTTGAAACTCTTCCAGACGGAACATCCAGAATGGTAGTTCTAATGTCTCTGCTTCTACCGTTATCGCGTGATCAGGGAAAGCGGACGAGAATTCATTGTGTGGATCGAGAATGAGAACGCGAATATCGGGGCGGGTCTCAACGATTTTACGCAAAAGCAGCGTTACAGCGGTGGATTTACCAACGCCGGTGGTTCCAACAACCGCGAAATGGCGGGATAGCAATTTATCAATATCAATTACAGCAGGGATTGATGCGTCTTGTGAAAGAGCGCCAATCGTTACCGTTTTGCTGCCACTTGAGGCATAAACGGCAGCCAAATCTGCATGGCGAATTCTGTGGGCGATGGCGCCCATATAGGGATAGCTTTTGATGCCGCCGGAAAAATAGGGGGGGCTGCCCGGCTGGTCCTGTCGGATTTCACCGGTTAGTTCCACCATAATATGCACGACATGATCGTCGTTTGGATTCCAGTCCGGATTTTCAGCTTTGATTTCATAAATCATGCCGACGATGCGGTTTTCGCCAACGCGGATGGATATAAGCTGGCCAACGGCCCAGTAATCATCAGATGCGCCAGACGATTTGCCTGAAATGGCTGAAATGATGGCGCGATTGCCGTCGCATTCGATGACATAGCCCTCGGAACGGTTACGCTTGAATTCAGGCTCGGCTGCTGGTTCGGGGGCGGTGGCAGGCGCTGTGCCGATGTTCAGGCGATCTGACATGCCAAGTGCTTGCGTCAAATCTCCAAGCGCGCCGGATGCTGCATCAATCATAATACGTCCCCATATCCCAATTAGACGCAAACATAACTGAAATGGCTTAAAGTCCGGTTCGGCAGTATGGTTAGCACCTCGTAAATGCGGCTGGCTTTGGATTGACAGGAAGGCGTTTGATGTGTGGGGATTTCGCTTAGCCGCTCTCCCGTTGTTCCGCGAATTAGACTAGAGTTGAGTCTTGAGAAACGTGATGATGATTTACGATGACCGCTAAAGACATAAACCTATTGACCGAAAGTGCTGCGGCCCAAGAGTTGGCTGCGTTGGTGTTGGAGATTGCGAGGCATGACCGCGCTTATCATGGCAATGACGCGCCGGAGATTTCCGATGCGCACTATGATGCGCTGCGCAGGCGGAACATCGAGATTGAGGCACAGTTTCCGCATTTGATTCGGGATGATTCACCAACAAAATCAGTGGGCTATGCTGTATCTGAGAAGTTCCAGAAGATTGCCCACAAAGTGCCGATGTTGTCATTGGACAATGCTTTTGCCGATGGAGATGTGCAGGATTTTGTGGATAGAGTACGGCGTTTTTTGAAACTGGATGCGCTGCTGGAACTTGGCATTACTGCCGAGCCAAAGATTGACGGACTATCGCTTTCGTTGCGCTATAAGGGCGGCAAATTGCTCTCAGCCGCGACGCGGGGTGATGGTGCGGTGGGCGAGAATGTTACCGTCAATGCGCGGACTATTGGCGATATTCCCAAAGTTTTGACAGGCAGTTTTCCGGAGGTGCTGGAAGTGCGCGGCGAGGTTTATATGACCCATGCCGACTTTGCGGCGCTTAACGAGCGGCATCGCGCCGAGGGCAAGGCGGAGATTGCTAACCCGCGCAATGGCGCTGCGGGATCGCTGCGGCAGCTGGATAGCGCCGTAACGGCGAGCCGGCCACTGCGGTTTTTCGCTTATGCGTGGGGCGAGGTGAGCGCAATGCCGGCCGTGACCCAAATGGGCATGGTGGCAGCGTTTCAAAATTTTGGCTTTAAGATCAACCCCTTAATGGTGCGGTGCACGAGTGCTGCGGACTTACTGGCGCATTATCGCAGCATCGAAGCGCAGCGTGCCAGCCTTGGCTATGACATTGATGGCGTGGTTTATAAGGTTGATGATTTGGAGCTACAAAGGCGGCTTGGCTTCGTGTCGCGCAGTCCGCGCTGGGCGATTGCGCATAAGTTTCCAGCAGAGAAAGCCACGACGGTTTTGCGCGGCATCGACATTCAGGTAGGCCGCACGGGGGCTCATACGCCTGTGGCGCGGCTGGAGCCGGTGACGGTGGGCGGCGTGGTGGTGACTAATGCCACGCTCCACAACGCCGAGGAAATCGCCCGCTTAGGCGTAATGATTGGCGACACAGTGACGGTGCAGCGGGCAGGTGATGTTATCCCGCAAGTGCTTGGTTTTGTTGCTGAAAAGCGGCCTGCGGATGCAGTAAGCTATGAGTTTCCTCATGAGTGTAGCTGTGATTTGAAAACGCCACTCGTAAACGAAGAAATAGGTGGCGGGGCGATGAGCGTAGTGCGGCGCTGCACGGGCGAGTTTGCTTGTCCGTTTCAAAGCGTTGAACATCTCAAGCAATTCGTATCGCGGCGGGCGTTTGATATTGAGGGATTGGGCGATAAGCAGATTGAATTCTTCTTCAATGATGCGGATTTGCCGATTAAAAATCCGGCGGATATTTTTACGCTGGCCAAGCGCGATGCGGCTAACCTCAAGAAATTAAAGGATAAAGAGGGCTTTGGTGAGACCTCTGCCGCCAAGCTATTCGCGGCTATCGAGGCCAAGCGCAGCATCGGGCTCGACCGTGTGATCTTTGGACTTGGCATACGCCATGTCGGTGAAAGCACGGCGAAGACCTTTGCGCGGGCCTATGGTTCGTTTGCTGCGTTTCACGACGCGGCGCTGAAGATCGGCAGTGGCGATGCCGCTGCGACCGAGGAGATGGACGCGCTGGATGATGTGGGGCCGGCGGTGATTGACTCGGTTTCTCGTTATTTCGGCGAGGCGCATAATCGCAAGCTGGTGGAGGCGCTGGCGGCGGAATTGACGGTGGCGGATGCTGAAAAACCGCTTTCAGACTCCTCTGTGGCGGGCAAAACTGTGGTTTTTACCGGTTCGCTGGTTCGCATGACGCGGGATGAGGCCAAGGCAATGGCCGAGCGGTTGGGCGCGAAGGTGGCTGGGTCTGTGTCTAAAAAGACTGAGTTGGTGGTGGCAGGTCCGGGCGCGGGCTCGAAACTCGCGGATGCGCAAAAGCACGGGGTTGAGGTGATCGACGAAGATGCTTGGTTTATGAGGGTGGTGGCATGACCACATTCAACGGTTTCGGCAAGCAGGCGCTGCCCTTTCTCAAAGCCCTAAACTTCCACCAATCTCGCGAATGGTTCAAGGAAAATAAGGGCTTATACGAAAGCGAGTTGGAAACCCCGCGCGGTGATCTGGTGGAGGCATTGACGAATGCAGGCATGGAAGCGGTCCATTGGTCTACGATCGGCGATCCGGCTGCGATCGATCAAGTCATCATGAGCTATGCCCAAACCAATGGCTACATTGTGTTTACGAACGATTTAGACTTTGGAACCTTGTTGGCGATCT
>JANPBE010000551.1:0-6311 GCA_031430295.1 Phyllobacterium sp. | reverse complement strand
GCGTCATCGCCTGTTGATAAGGCGAGACCATCGGATGTTGCCGGTGTCGCGGCAACCGCCATCGATCCAAAAATTGCAGTTCCGGCATGCGAAGCCGCTCTTTTGGTATCACCAAACGAACCCCGTTTGATGTTTGAATTGGCGCGTGCGGCCAATCAAGCCAAGGATTACGAAAAGGCACTCAAATGGAATGTCGAAGCTGACAAACGCGGCTATCCGCTCGCAACCAACAATTTAGGCGTCCTTTATCATTTTGGGAATGGTGTGCCTGCGGACCAGACCAAGGCGTTCGAATTGTATAAAAAAGCAGCCGAAGCGGGTGTTGCCACAGCGATGAATAATGTTGGCGATTCGCTTGCTCAGGGAACTGGCACAGCCAAGAACGAAACAGACGCTGTTAATTGGTATCGTCGTGCCGCTGTGGCAGGCAATAGTGAGGGAATGGTTGCGCTCGGTCGCGCGTTAAAAAATGGCATCGCTGTTACGGCAAACGCTGCGGAAGCCGCTGACTGGTTTCTGAAAGCGGCAGATGCCGGCAACGCCTCTGGCATGTTCAACTATGGACGCCTTCTCGAAGTTGGCATTGGCGTGACTAAGGACATTACCGCATCCGCGTCTTGGTACAAAAAAGGCGCCGAGGCCGGAGATATCAATGCCATGAACAACCTAGGCACCCTGCTAGAAGCTGGCACAGGCGTTGAGAAGGATGAAGCCGTCGCCGCCGAATGGTACAAAAAAGCCGCTGAGGCCGACAGCATTGTCGCTATGAATAACTATGGCGCGATGCTTGAAAATGGGCGGGGCGTTGCCAAGGATGAGAAGGCAGCGGCAAAATGGTACAAAAAATCAGCGGAGGCGAACTATGCCGATGCCATGAATAATTATGCCGTCTTGCTTGATGAAGGGCGCGGCGTTGCGCAGGATTCAATTGCCGCTGTTGTTTGGTATCGCAAGGCTGCCGAGGCCGGCCAGCCAAATGCCATGACTAGCTACGGATATTTTCTTGAGAATGGCAAAGGCGTTGGCATGGACCAAAGTGCCGCTGCGCAGTGGTATCGCAAGGCCGCTGAGGCAGGCGACAGCCGCGGTATGCGCGATTACGCCATCGTTCTCGAAATTGGCAAGGGCGTAGACAAAGATGTAAAAGCCGCTACCGACTGGTATCGCAAGGGCGCTGAGGCCGGACTTAACCTTGCTATGACTGATTATGGCTACATGCTGCAAAACGGAAAAGGCGTCGAACAAGATAATACCGCTGCTGCGGATTGGTATCGCAAGGCCGCAGAAGCGGGCGATGCCACCGGTATGAAAAATTACGGTGTCGTGCTTGAAAATGGTATCGGTGTCGAAAAAAATCCAAAACTAGCCGCTGAATGGTATCAACATGGCGTTGACGCTGGCGACGCAGCATCCATGACTAATCTTGGCTATCTCTATGAGCAAGGAAGCGGCGTTGAACAGAATTTGGCAACCGCCGCTACATTTTACAAGCGTGGCGCCGAGGCTGGGGACACGCTTGGTATGAGCAATTATGGAAACATGCTAGCGGACGGGCGCGGTGTCGCCAAAGACCTCGTCGCTGCCGCCGACTGGTATCGGAAAAGTGCCGAAGGCGGCGAAGTTGATGGCATGAATAATTACGGCACTGCATATGAAAATGGATCAGGTGTCGAAAAAGACCTCAAGTCGGCCGCTGATTGGTATCGCAAAGCGGCAGATGCTGGAAACGTATATGCCATGTTCAATCTTGGTTTCCTGCTTGAAACTGGCAAGGGCATGAAAAAAGACAGCAAAGCAGCTGCCGCTCTCTATCAAACTGCTGCTGATGGCGGGCAAGTTGACGCGATGAAAGGGCTCGCAAAAATGTTGCGCGAAGGTCGCGGAGTGACGAAAAACATCAAAGAGGCCAAAATGTGGGAGGCAAAAGCAAAGCAATAGGCCGCACACGCCCACCCCCCAATTTCTTCACTTTTTATAGTAATCCGTAACCGCCGGTTAATCATAATTGTGCCAAATAGATACGGACCTCGGGGACTGGAATCATGTGGACACGCCAAAAGAAGAGAACTCGCCGCAGCCGTTTAGTGCTGCCGCTTCTGACATTGGTCTGCCTCATGTATTTTGGTTTCCATGCTTTCCACGGCAGTTTTGGCATATATTCCAGCGAGCAGCTCGAAGCGCGCAAAATTGCGCTCACGGAAGAATTGGCGCAACTTACGCATGAACGCGAGGCGTTGGAGCGGCAGGTCGCACTGTTAGATGACCGTACAGTCGAGCGCGACATGCTAGATGAGCAAGCGCGGCGCACGCTGAATTTCTCCAAGTCTAATGATTTGACAATCTTGCAGCCATTTTAATCAAATTAGTTGATTAACTAAAATGCAGTTAATTGATGAATTATAACGTTAATTCAGTGCGTTAAACGCATAGCTGGCGTGCGATGCCCCATCTTGCGTGTTGCAAATCTCATGTTATGTTTGCGCCAACGGATTAAGCCGCTTTAGGGAGCGAAAGATGGCAGCAACGGCCAAAAAACTTGTCTCATCAAAATCAAACAGCGGTATGCCGGTGACACCAGCGCCGATGAAGTTCACAAAAGAACAAGAGCTTCACACCTATCGCGAAATGCTCATGATCCGCCGCTTTGAAGAGAAAGCCGGACAGCTTTATGGCATGGGCGCAATTGGCGGGTTCTGCCATTTGTACATCGGTCAAGAAGCCGTCGTTGTTGGCATGCAGCTGATTGCCAAAGAAGGCGATCAACTCATCACCGCGTACCGCGACCACGGCCACATGCTGGCCTGCGGACTTTCACCGCGCGGCGTTATGGCCGAGCTTACTGGCCGCCGTAACGGCTTGTCGAAAGGCAAGGGCGGGTCAATGCACATGTTCTCTAAAGAGAAGCATTTTTACGGTGGCCACGGCATTGTGGGTGCGCAGGTGTCGCTCGGCACCGGTCTAGCCTTTGCCAACCATTATCGCGGCAATGACAATGTTTCCATGACATACTTCGGCGACGGCGCGTCCAACCAAGGCCAAGTGTACGAGAGCTTCAACATGGCCTCGCTGTGGAAGCTGCCGTGCATCTACATCATTGAAAACAATCAATATGCCATGGGCACAGCGGTACATCGCTCGTCTGCTGAAACAGAATTCGCAAATCGCGGCATCTCGTTCAAAATCCCGGGCATCAAAGTGGATGGTATGGATGTGCGTGCTGTTGCCGCCGCCGCAGAACTGGCGATGGAATGGTGCCGTTCCGGCAAGGGTCCGATTATTCTTGAAATGAAGACATATCGCTATCGTGGCCACTCCATGTCCGATCCAGCGAAGTACCGCTCCAAGGACGAGTTGCAAAAGATGCGCTCGGAACATGATCCGATTGAGCAAGTCCGCGATCGTCTGTTCGCCAATAAATGGGCAACGGAAGATGATTTGAAGGCGATTGATAAGGAAGTGCGCGAGATTGTGGCGGACGCCGCTGATTTCGCTCAGGCTGATCCGGAGCCGGATGTGTCTGAATTGTGGACTGACATTCTGATTTAGGGCTTTAGCAAAATGGAAAGCGGCATTGATCTGCAAACCATTTTGTTGGTGCTTGGTGTGGTTGCGCTGTTTGGCTGGTTTTTCTGGCACACAGCGGTGAGCATGGTTCGCAGCGCCAAGAACGTTAGTGAGATTGTAGACGGCACTTCCGCCCGTCAAAGAGCGGAACTGGAATATGAAGCAAAGCATGGCCCGCGCCCTTGGTGGTATTGGGCAGCCCAAAAGATTTTGATCCTGTTTTGGATTGTCTTTGCGGGTTGGTTTATTTGGAACTTTGTTCAGGGCAAACAAATCCTGGGCTTATAATTTGGTGAGGAAAAGCATGCCAATCGACATTCTGATGCCAGCCCTGTCGCCGACGATGGAAGAGGGCAAACTTTCAAAGTGGGTTAAAAAAGAGGGCGACAAGGTCAAGCCCGGCGATGTGATTGCAGAAATCGAAACCGATAAGGCAACGATGGAAGTGGAAAGCGTTGACGAGGGCGTGCTTGCCAAAATCATGGTTGCCGAGGGCACTGAGGGCGTGAAAGTGAACGCCGTTATTGCCGTTTTGGCCCAAGACGGCGAAGATGTGGACGCCGCGCCCGCCGCCAAGCCCGTTGAAGCCGCCGCGCCTGCTGCGGCTCCGGTCGCTGCTGCTGCGCCTGTTGCTGCCACGCCAAAATCCGCGCCAACACCATCCGATCCATCCATTCCCGCTGGCACTGAAATGGTGTCCACCACCGTGCGTGAAGCGCTGCGGGATGCGATGGCCGAGGAAATGCGCCGCGATGAAAACGTTTTCGTCATGGGCGAAGAAGTGGCCGAATATCAGGGCGCTTACAAGATCACGCAAGGTCTCTTACAAGAGTTCGGCGCCAAGCGCGTTATTGATACGCCCATCACAGAGCATGGCTTTGCCGGTATCGGTGTCGGCGCGGCTATGACCGGTTTGCGCCCGATTATCGAATTCATGACGTTTAACTTCGCCATGCAAGCCATTGATCAGATTATCAATTCCGCTGCCAAGACGCTCTATATGTCCGGCGGCCAGATGGGTGCACCGATTGTGTTCCGTGGTCCAAACGGCGCGGCATCCCGCGTTGGCGCGCAGCACAGCCAAGATTATGCGGCGTGGTATAGCCATATTCCGGGCCTCAAAGTCGTACAGCCTTATACCGCTGCCGACGCCAAGGGCTTGCTCAAAGCTGCCATCCGCGATCCAAATCCGGTGATCTTCCTTGAAAACGAAATCCTCTACGGACAGTCATTTGATGTGCCGAAAATGGATGATTTCGTGCTGCCAATCGGCAAGGCCCGTGTTCATCGCACAGGTAAAGACGTCACGCTGGTGTCCTTCTCCATCGGCATGACCTATGCCGTGAAGGCTGCTGCCGAAATGGAAAAAGAGGGCATTGACTGCGAGATCATTGATCTTCGCACCATTCGCCCGCTGGATATGGATACAGTTCTGGCATCCGTCATGAAAACCGGCCGCTGCATCACCATTGAGGAAGGCTACCCGCAGTCCTCCGTTGGCGATCACATCGCAGCGCAGGTCATGCAACGCGCGTTCGATTATCTCGATGCGCCGGTCATCACCATCACGGGCAAAGACGTGCCCATGCCATACGCTGCCAATTTGGAAAAACTGGCGCTGCCAAATGTCGGTGAAGTCATCGCGGCGATCAAAGCCGTGACGTATCGCTAAGGGAGATGTGAGCCATGCCAATTAATATCACCATGCCTGCGCTTTCTCCGACAATGGAAGAGGGCAATCTTGCCAAATGGCTCGTCAAAGAAGGCGATAGGGTCAAATCCGGCGATGTAATTGCCGAGATCGAAACCGATAAGGCCACCATGGAAGTCGAAGCCGTTGACGAAGGCATCGTCGCCAAGCTGGTCGTTCCAGCAGGTGCGCAAGGCGTTAAGGTCAATTCCGTTATTGCGATTTTAGCTGCTGACGGCGAAGATGTCGGCGCTGCTTCCTCTTCGATCTCCCCACCTGCGGCGGGGTCCGAAGGACGGGGCGAGACCAGTGGCTCGACCCCACAGGCGAAGCCGACAGAGGGGGGCGCGCAGCCCACAACGGCTGCCCCGGTAGCAACCCAAGCCCCTGCAACACCTTCTTTGCCAGTGGCAAAGCCCGAAGGCGAGCGCACCTTCGCATCCCCGCTCGCCCGTCGCATTGCCAAGGACGCCGGAGTTGATGTCGCCAAAGTCACAGGCTCCGGTCCGAAAGGCCGCGTGGTCAAAGCCGATGTCGAAGCCGCTATCTCCGGCGGCACAGGAAAAGTAACCGCCGCTGCGCCTGCACCAACAGCCGCCGCACCCGTTGCAGCGCCAAAGGGCATGTCAGACGATCAAGTTCTCAAGCTATTTGCCGAAGGTTCCTACGAACTCGTCGCCCACGATGGAATGCGCAAAACTATCGCCAAGCGCTTGCAAGAATCCAAGCAAACCATCCCGCATTTCTATGTGTCATCGTCTTGCGATCTCACACAGCTCTTGGAAATCCGCGAGCGTATCAATGCCAGAGCACCCAATGATGCTGATGGCAATTCGCAGTGGAAACTTTCCATCAATGATTTTATTATCAAGGCGCTCGCACTTGCCTTGCAGCAAGTACCTACCGCAAATGTGACCTATACCGATGCTGGCCTATTGCAGCATAGAACTTCCGATGTGGGTGTAGCCGTTTCAGTTGAAGGTGGTCTATTCACACCCGTGTTGCGCAGTGCCGAATCAAAATCACTTTCGCAAATTTCCATTGAAATGAAAGATTT
>JANPBE010000550.1:0-2953 GCA_031430295.1 Phyllobacterium sp. | reverse complement strand
GGAGCCCATACGGCCGGTTTCACCGACTGAGTAAGGAGGGAAGTTGTAATGCAGAAGGAAGGTTTCCTTGTACATGCCGGTCAAGGAGTCAACATACTGCTCATCTTCGCCGGTACCAAGCGTGGCGACAACAATGGCCTGTGTTTCGCCGCGTGTGAACAGGGCGGAACCATGGGTGCGTGGCAGAAGGCCAACTTCGGACACGATCTTACGAACGGTTGAAAGATCGCGGCCATCAATACGCGAACCAGTGTCAAGAATGTTCCAGCGAACGATCTTGGCTTGCAAGGACTTGAACACAACGCCGATTTGCTCAGCAGTGTAGGTTGCCTCTTCGCCTTCGGCTGGCGTGAACGCTGCCTTCACCTTGGCTTTAGCGGCATCAACAGCCACGTAACGGGCCTGCTTGTCGATGATTTTGTAGGCTACGCGGAGGTCATCCTCAGCTACTTTCAACATTGCGGCCTCAAGCGCGGAGAAATCTTCTGGCGTATAGTCGCGGGCATCCTTGGCGGCCACTTCAGCCAGCTTGATGATGGCATCGATAACTGTCTGGAATGAACGATGGCCGAACATAACCGCGCCGAGCATGGTTTCTTCGTCAAGTTCCTTGGCTTCTGATTCCACCATGAGAACAGCGTCGCCTGTGCCGGCAACAACCAGATCGAGGCTCGATTCTGGCATTTCATCGACGTTTGGATTCAATACATACTGGCCATTGATAAAGCCAACGCGCGCTGCGCCAACAGGGCCCATGAAAGGCACGCCGGAGAGCGTGAGAGCCGCAGATGCGCCGATGAGCGATACGATGTCTGGATTGTTTTCCATGTCGTGCTGGACAACGGTACAAACCACTTGCGTGTCGTTCTTGTAGCCATCAGCAAACAGTGGACGGATTGGACGGTCGATCAGGCGTGAAACCAATGTTTCATTTTCCGAAGGACGGCCTTCGCGCTTGAAATAGCCACCTGGAATTTTACCAGCGGCATAAGTCTTTTCTTGGTAGTTTACGGTCAGCGGGAAGAAATCCTGACCTGGCTTTGGCGACTTGGCTGAAACGACTGTGGCCAGAACCACTGTCTCGCCGTAAGTTACCAAAACTGCGCCGTCAGCCTGACGGGCGATCTTGCCTGTTTCCAAAATGAGCGGACGGCCGCCCCATTGCACTTCCACTTTGTGGTGCTTGAACATATCTTGTCCTTTACATAAGCAAATTGACGACGCCGGACCTTGCCGTGCATCGCTCAAAAATCTGCTTGATCCGGTGCATTCACCGGCGTTACGTTTTGTGGACGGGCCACGGGCAAGACAGCAGGGTGCCCTTGTGATGATTCCGCGAACGGTGCGGGCATCCTGCAATCCTGCCCCATGGACAGGTCCGGCTTGTTTTCCGCAGTTGGGATAGACGCTGCGGGGCATCTGGGCAGGTAGCTGCCCGAAACATAAAAACCGGCGAAGGGATAACCTCCGCCGGTCTGAAAGGTTAGCGGCGCAGACCGAGCGTTGTAATCAACGTGGTGTAGCGTGCTTCATTCTTGCGCTTTAGATAATCCAGAAGCGAACGACGCTGCGAAACGAGCGCCAAAAGACCACGACGGGAATGGTTATCCTTCTTGTGGCCTTTGAAATGTTCGGTCAGGTTCGCAATGCGGTGAGACAAAATTGCGACTTGCACTTCAGGGGAACCGGTATCGCCAGCGGCTTGGCCGAATTCCTTGATAATTTCCTGTTTGCGTTCAGGCGTAATCGACATCGAAATATCCTTTATGTTGGAGGATTAGGGATGCCCATAGCCGGGATGTCGTCCAGCAAGGGCCGTGAAACACCGAAGTTACTCAATGCTGAGCGGCGTATAGTGCATTTTTGGGGGAAATGGAAGGGGGGATGGAAAGGGTTGCAATAAGGCAAAATCACGAGCATAAAAGGTTGTAAACAAAAAAGTTCTACACTAACGCGGGTGTCTCACTTGTATAATCTAACGAACTATTATATACCGTCTGTATTATGACAGGCCCCTCTGCGCGAAAGTGTACGGGTCTGTCTTCGTTTTTGAGGCAAGATATTTAACTTGGCAACCTATCAAAAACCATTTTTGAGCATTCCTCAGCAAATTGCGCAACTCAAACAGCGGGGGATGATAATTACCGATGGTGCCAAGGCTGCACATTACCTCGAACGGTTAGGCTATTATCGCTTGAGTGGATACTGGTATCCAATGCGCGTATTCAAACCTGCGACTACCACTTCGCAACAAACTATTGGCGACCACTTTCGAGATGGTACGCACTTCCAATATGTTGCGGATCTCTATGTATTCGACAAGCAATTGAGAATGCTACTACTCGACGGTATTGAGCGCATAGAGGTAGCATTACGCGTCGCTATCGCCATAAAGCTCGGCCACCAAAATCCATATGCTCATATGGACAGTGGGATGCTTCACGGGAACTTTGCCAAAAAGACCAAATATCCCGATGGCCCCACGGGTCATGACGTATGGATCAGTCGATATAGGCGATGTGTTGGCCGCTCACACGAGGAATTTAAGAAGCATTTTGACAAGAAGTATCCATCCCAGGGACTACCCATTTGGATGGCAATCGAAGTTTAGGATTTTGGACTGATGTCGTCTTTTTTGTCTGGTATGACTTATAATGACCAGACATCAATTGCCTCCCAATTTGGCTTTGGCCGTAAAGAGTTGTTGATTGATTGGGTACGCGCGCTAAACGAAACGCGAAATAATTGCGCCCATCACAGCCGCACTTGGAACAAACCGCTTATTAATTTTCCAACGCCACCAAAGTTGGGCGAAAATCATTTATTGGAGCACATTGTAGGCAATACAATGAGCCAAACTCGCGTTTATATCGCGGCAGTTGCCATTCAATTTCTTTTGCGCACGATCAATCCATCATCCTCTTGGGCTAAGAGACTTAAAGAGCATTTTCAA
>JANPBE010000549.1:0-10627 GCA_031430295.1 Phyllobacterium sp. | reverse complement strand
GACCGCTATGGTAGAAGTTTGGGCAATATCCAACTCTGGATTCCGGATCTGCGCTGCGCTTGTCCGGAATGACGGAACCGTTAGCGCTGCTTCCGGCAACAAACCTCTTCATGCGGCAATTCTTTCCGGCGTCGGCAACAGCGCGATCAGGCGTTTGATAATCGCGCTTTCACGCGGGACGGTGGTGATTTTATGGCCCACCAAATCTGTCACATAAAACACGTCTATTACTTTTTCACCAAAGGTGGTGACATGGGCAGACGCGATATCCAAATTCAGTGCAGATATGCCTGCGGTGATTTCGGACAGCAGACCGGGGCGGTCCAGCCCTTCGATTTCGATAACAGTGAATTTATCCGACAGCGTGTTGTTAATATCGACGCGCGGCTCAATACGAAACGCTTGCGCATTGCGGCGCGGCTTGGCACGGCGTGCCAGCATTTCCGGTAGGTGCGCCTTGCCGGATAGCATGTCTTCAATCATCCGGCTCACGGTTTTGGCGCGGCGCTCCTCGTCTTCATTGAGGTCAAACTCGCGCGATATCAAAATCGTATCCAGCGCGCGGCCATCAGCAGTCGTGAAAATCTGCGCATCCACAATGTTTGCGCCTGCGGCTGCGCAAGCGCCCGCAATGATCGACAACAGGCGCGGATGATCGGGTGCCAGCACGGTGATTTCCGTAATGCCTTCAAAGGCATGGGTCTTAATCATCGTATCCAGTTTGCGGCCCGCCTTGTCTGCATCCAAAATGAATTTGGCATGGCGGATTTGGTCATCCAGCGAAACGGTCAGCAGATAATTCGGATAGTGCAGCGCTGAAAGTTTGGCTGCCGTTGCCTCGGAGTGGCCCATAAGCGCGGTTGCCAAAATGCGGCGCGCCTCTTCTGTGCGCTCGCGGCGCGGCACTTCTGAAAAACCGCCTGTGAGGAAAATCTCGGTTTCATAAAACAGCGTGCGCAAAAGCTGACCCTTCCAGCCATTCCACACGCCGGGGCCGACGGCACGAATATCGCACACGGTTAGCACCAGCAGCATTTTCAAGCGGTCTAGCGATTGCACTTTTTCGGCAAAGTCCAGAATGGTTTTGCGGTCGTTCAAATCGCGCGATTGCGCGACCATGCTCATGGTGAGATGTTCTTCGATGAGCCACGCCACAGTTTCCGTTTCACCAACAGATAGACCAAAGCGAGGGCATAATTTGCGGGCAATTTTTGCGCCGGCAATCGAGTGATCTTCCGGCATCCCTTTGGCGATGTCGTGCAGCAATAGCGCGATATATAGAAGTTTGCGTTCTTCTTTTAGCGAGGGCAGCAGCGTTGCGGCCAACGGGTGGTCCTTGGCCAATTCACCCTTTTCGATGCCGGACAGAATGCCGACGCTGCGCAGCAAATGTTCATCCACAGTATAATGGTGGTACATGTTAAACTGCATCATGGCGACGATTTTGCCGAACTCCGGCACGAAGCGGCCAAGCACGCCTGCCTCATTCATGCGGCGCAGTGCCATTTCGGCATTGGTGTGCGAGGTTACAATATCCACGAATAGCTGGTTGGCCTCGCGGTTATTGCGCAACGCAGGCCCGATGAGGCGCAGCGAGCGCGTAACGGCGCGCATGGCATCAGGGTGAAATTCCAGCCCCAAGCGGTCCACCAAATGGAACAGGCGGATGAGGTTCACCGGGTCTTTTTCAAAGGCGTCTGGCGTTGCAATATTGATGCGATGAAATTCGATGACGAAATCTGGATGACCGGCAATCTTTTTTTGGCGGCGCGAGAAGGTCGAGAAAATTTTCGTCAGGCCCGGCACGGATTTCGCCTGCACTTCTTCCAGTGCTGAACAGAGAATGCGGGTAAAATCTCCCACGTCTTTGGCAATCAAAAAATAATGTTTCATGAAGCGCTCAACGGGCGAGAGACCCGGTTGCTCGCGGTAGTTCAGCCGCGCGGCGATGTCTCTTTGAATATCGAACGACAGCCGCTCTTCGGCCTTGCCGGTTTGGAAGTGCATGTGACAGCGCACCGCCCAGAGAAAATCATCTGCCTTGTTAAAGCGAATAAACTCATCATGTGTGAACACACCTTTGCCGACTAACTCAGCACCGGTTTTCACGCGGTAATAATATTTGGCAATCCAGAACAGGGTTTGCAAATCGCGCAGGCCACCCTTGCCCTCTTTGATATTTGGCTCAACCAGATAGCGCGATTCGCCCTGCCGCTCGTGTCGCAGATCGCGCTCAGTTAATTTGGCTTGGATGAATTCAGGGCCTGTGCCTTTGACAATTTCATAATCAAAGCGCTGCATCAAAATTTCAAACACGCCCGCATCGCCAAGGATAAGCCGCGCTTCGAGAATCGCCGTGCGTACCGTGATGTCAGATCTTGCCATGCGGATTGAATCATCCACGCTGCGCGTGGCATGGCCAACCTTCATGCCTAAATCCCAGAGCGTGTAGAGAATGAACTCGATGACCTGCGTGCTCCACGGCGTCTGTTTCCATGGCACCAAAAACAACAGATCAATATCCGACCCCGGTGCCAGTGTGCCGCGCCCATAACCGCCGACAGCCAGCACCGCAATGCGCTCACCGGCGGCGGCGTTGCTGAGCGGGTAAACCTTGGTGGAAGCAAAATTGAACAGGGTGCTGATGAGGCCGTCCATCAGACCCGAAAGGCGGGTCGCGCAGATCAATCCGCCGCCATCTTTGAGTAGCATTGCCTCGGCTTGATGACGACCATGCGCCAAAGTCTCTTTGAAAATCTCCACGACCTTTGGCCGCAAGGTGATCGCATCTGCTGTGCCGCCCGCCGCTGGTGCTATCTCTTCGAGCCGCGCGTTGAGTGCGGGGACATCAATGATCTCATCAAGTTTTAAGGTGTGCGGCATTCACTATTCCAGCAAAATTATTGGCCCGCTCTATAAACGGATTCGCTGACAAGCGAAATGGAATCCTCGATTGCCCATCGCACCGCTTTCGGGCGCTTGCCGCATCATCTCTGGGCGGTTTCTGGGCGTTCGCCGACCGCTTTGCGACTAGGCTTTGGAGAGTGATTTGAGGCGGTACAAAGCCTCTAATGCTTCACGCGGCGACAGCTCATCGGGGTTGATATTTGTCAGTTCGCAGAGGATTGGATGGCTCGCCGAAACCGGCTCCGGCGCTTTGCGAACTATGGCCGAAAACAGCGGTAAGTCGTCAATCAGACGGCTCGCCTTGCCTGCGCTATCACCTGTTTCCAGCTGCGCCAAAACGGCCTTGGCCCGCTCCACCACGGCCTCCGGCAGACCTGCCAACCGCGCCACCTGCACACCGTAGGAACGGTCCGCCGACCCCTTGCCCACTTCGTGCAAAAACACCACGTCACCGTGCCATTCCTTGACCCGCATAGTGACGTTAGAGATGCGCGGCAGCTTGGCGGATAGCGCTGTAAGCTCATGAAAATGCGTAGCAAATAGCGCGCGTGATTTGTTCACTTCATGCAAATGTTCGATGCTCGCCCATGCGATAGACAGCCCGTCAAAGGTCGCCGTGCCACGGCCAATCTCATCCAAAATCACCAGCGAACGCGGTCCGGCTTGGTTGAGAATTGCGGCGGTTTCGACCATTTCAACCATAAAGGTTGAACGCCCACGGGCGAGATCATCCGATGCACCAACCCTTGAGAACAGCCGATCAATAATGCCAATGTGCGCCGCCCCTGCTGGCACGAACGAACCAGCCTGCGCCATAATCGCAATCAGGGCATTTTGCCGCAAAAAGGTGGATTTACCACCCATATTCGGGCCTGTGAGCAGCCAAATCGCGCCGTTTGTGGCATTTTCTGCTGGCGACAGATTGCAGTCATTGGCGACAAATGGCGGTTGCGCGGCGCGGCGGAGCGCCTGCTCCACTACCGGATGGCGACCGGCCACAATCTCAAAAGCATTGGTGTCATCCACCCGGGGACGGCAATAGCCCTCCTCCTCGGCCAGTGTCGCAAAGCCTTGAGAAACATCAATGATTGCAAGGGCTTGCGCCGCGCCACGGATTTCATCTGCCGCGTTTACGCAAGTCTTGCACAGCGTTTCGAACACTTCCAATTCAATTTGCAGCGCCTTATCGGCGGCTCCCGCAATCTTTGTTTCGAGCGCCGCAAGGTCCACCGTCGTGAAGCGCATGGCGTTGGCCATGGTCTGGCGGTGGATAAATCTGGCCTTGCGCTCGGGCGATCCGTTCATCGTATCGGCATGGTTCGCGGTGACCTCGATATAGTATCCAAGGATATTATTATGGCGGATTTTCAAAGACCGGATGCCGGTTTCCTCTTGGAATTCACCTTCCATTTGCGCGATGATTTTGCGGCTCTGATCACGCAAATCGCGCAGCTCGTCCAGCTCATTATGGTAGCCCTTGCGGACAAATCCGCCATCGCGTTTGAGCAAGGGAAGCTCTTCGGCCAGCGCATTTTTTAGCGCGAATTCAACATGTTCCGGAGCCTGTGACAGGGCCTGCGCCGCCTTGGTCAGCTCGGCCGGAAGCGCCAAAGTATGGAGGTGTTTGGCGATCTCGCGGCTCGAAGAAATGCCCGCGCAAAGCGCCTGCATATCGCGCGGCCCACCTCGCTCCAAGGCCAAACGGGAGAGCGCACGGGGCATATCCGGCGCGTGGCGCAGGCTGCTTTGGAGGGAGGCGCACAGGCGATTATTGCTCATCAAAAAGCTTATGGAATCAAGCCGTTGATCTATAAAGTTGACATCTGTCAACGGTGCCATCAAGCGCTCCGCCAAGAGCCGCGCGCCGGCGCCAGTGACCGTTTTATCTATGGCACGAAGCAGCGAACCTTGGCGTTCGCCAGACAGGGTTTTCACTAATTCGAGGTTTGCCCGCGTGGCCGGATCAATGAAAAGCGAGGAGCCCATTGTCTCGCGCTCCGGCCTTGCCAGCGGCGGACGGGCTGCAAATTGGGTCTTTTCCACATAGGCAATTGCCGCTGATGCGGCGGCCAATTCGGCCCGCGAAAACTGGCCAAAACCATCCAGCGCCGCCACATTGAAATAGCGCAGAATTCGATTTTCTGCCGTCGCACTATCGAACAGGCTGGACGGTTCGGCCCGCACGATGCGGCCCAAAATATCGAACGCAGAACGGAATTGAGGATCATGAAAAACGCTGTCAGCAACTATCAGCTCACGCGGATCAACGCGCAAAACATCTGATACGAGACGTAGTAAATCCGTTTCGGCGACGCGGAAAAGCCCGGTGGAAATATCAATCCATGACAGCGCCAGTGTTTGCTCCGCGCCCTTAATGCGCGCCAGCGTCATCAAATAGTTGGCTTCACCGGGGGCCAGCAATCGCTCTTCGGTGATGGTTCCGGGTGTTACTAGCCGCACCACATCACGCTTAACAACCGACTTTGCGCCACGCTTTTTGGCCTCTGCCGGATCTTCGATTTGCTCGCAAACGGCCACGCGAAAACCAAGGCCTATCAGCTTTTGCAAATAGTCATCCGCCGCGTGAACAGGCACGCCGCACATCGGGATGTCCTGACCAAGGTGCTTGCCGCGCTTGGTTAGCGCGATGCCCAGCGCCCGCGAGGCGATGACGCTGTCGTCAAAGAACATCTCGTAGAAATCGCCCATCCGGTAGAATAGTAACGAATCTGGATTGGAGGCTTTAATCTCGATATATTGCTCCATCATCGGCGTAACACGCGTGTTTATCTCAGCGCCCGCATCATAGGCGCTTTGTTCGCTGCCTTCGCTATGTTGTTGATAATCTTGCAAGATCTACGGTTCCATCATTAAAGCACGTGGAACTTAGCACTTATTTTGCCAAATTAAGCCTACCCTATGTGACAATTGCCATAGCATGGCAAAATGTCCACAGGAACAATACTGCTATTTACCGAGGCTGCCTAAAATCAGGCAATGCCAGCTTTTTCGCGCTCACGCTTGGAGCCACCGCGCTTGGCGAGCACGCTTTCCAGCCAACCTGTTCTGAGCTCTGGGACCGAGGCAAGCAGATTTTCAGTGTAAGGATGGTATGGCGGTGCAAAAATTTGACTTGTCGGCCCCTCGTCCACCAGCTGACCTCTGAGCATCACGGCCGTGCGATGCGCAATACGGCGCACAATACCAAGATCATGAGTAATAAAGAGATAGGCAACGCCCAGTTCATCTTGCAACTTCTTGAGCAATTTCAAGATTTCATCCGCCACCAGCTGGTCTAGTGCCGATGTTGGCTCGTCGCAGATGATAAGGTCGGGGTCAGCGGCCAGTGCGCGGGCAATACAGATGCGCTGCTTTTGGCCACCCGAAAGCTGCGTCGAAAGGCGTCCCGCATAATCCTCCGGTAGGCCCACTTGGCGCAACAGTTCTGCGACGCGCGCTTTGACCTCGACAGGTGATTTATTGTAGTAAAACGCCACAGGACGACCGATAATTTCGCCAATTGTCTGGCGTGGATTGAGTGCAACATCGGGTAATTGATAGATAAATTGGATTTGTCGCAGATCGTCTTTTTTGCGATCTTTAAGTGCAACAGACAGTTCAACACCGCGAAATTTCACCGAGCCTGATGTACGTGGCAGCAGCCCGACTATGAGACGTGCCAACGAGCTCTTGCCTGAACCTGATTCGCCCACAACAGCGACTGTCTCGCCCTTGGCCACATTCAACGTAATGTCATTGACGGCTTTGAAGTCACCATAAACCCCGAGGGCATTCTTGATATCGAGAATGATTTCGCCACGTGGTTTATCGAGTTCTTTAGAGAGATGATCAGCTTCCTTGCGCTCGCTGACGAGCGCGCGGGTGTACGGATCCTTCGGGTTAGACAGTATCTGCTCCGTCTCGCCAAGTTCAATCAAATTACCGCCACGCAGCACCATGATACGGTCGGAAACCTGAGCCACCACAGCCAAATCATGGGTGATGTAAAGCGCAGCCAGATTATAATCTTTGATGACCTTTTTGATGAGCGCCAAAACCTCAATCTGGGTGGTCACATCAAGCGCTGTTGTCGGCTCATCAAAAACCATAATGTCAGGACGGCATGACATGGCCATCGCCGTCATGACACGCTGTAGCTGGCCACCAGAAACTTGGTGCGGGTAGCGATAGCCAATTGTCTCCGGATTTGGCAAATCAAGCGCTTTGAACAGTTCAATTGCCCATTCTTTTGCTTCCTTCGGATTCATCAAGCCGTGCTGAATGGGCATTTCGCACACTTGGTCGATGAGTGTATGCGCCGGATTAAACGAAGCGGCGGCGCTTTGTGCGATATAGGCAATGTGTTGACCGCGTTGTTCACGCCGTCCCTCGGAAGTGAGATCACGGATTGAAACGCCATCAATCTCAACAGTACCACCGGTGATGCGGCAGCCTGCTCGCGTATAGGCCATAGCACCAATGCCGATGGTGGATTTTCCAGCGCCACTTTCACCAATCAAGCCAAGCACTTCGCCGCGCTTGAGTTCGAGTGAAATATTGTTGACGAGGCAAAGGCCACTTATGGATTCAATACGCAGATCGCGGATTTTAAGTACTTGTTCAACAGCCATTTTACATCTCCGCCGAAGCGCCAGAAGGCCGCGCATTGATTGAAAGGATCCAGTCCACGATGAGATTGACGCCAATAGTCATCATGGCAATCATCGCAGCGGGGTAAAGCGGGGCAAACAGACCGAAGGAAATAGCCTTGCCGTTTTCACGAACCATACCGCCCCAGTCGGCAAATGGCGGTTGGATGCCAAGCCCGAGGAATGAAAGACCCGCGACAAACAAGAAATTAAAGCAGAAGCGCAGACCAAATTCTGAGATCATTGGTGGCAATACGTTCGGCAGCACCTCGCGCGTCATTACCCACCAGAGGCCCTCACCGCGCAATTTCGCCGCTTCCACATATTCGAGCACCGCGATGTTCATTGACACAGCACGAGCCAGACGGAAAACGCGGGTGGAATCAAGAATGGCAATGGTTATGATAAGCGTTGGAATGGACGAGCCAAACATCGACAGAATGATAAGCGCGAACACAAGCAACGGAATAGACAGCATAATATCCACGATGCGAGACAGGATCTGGTCAATCACATTACCGCCTGTTGATGCCAAAAGGCCGAGTGTTGTTCCTATTAAGAAAGACAACACTGTTGTGGCAAGGGCGATGCCTATGGTCATGCGCGCGCCATAAATGATGCGAGACATCATATCACGGCCGATTTGGTCTGTACCCATCCATGATGAGGAAGAAGCGCTTGCCCATGTGTCGCCAACTGTTTCAGCCTGACTATAGGGGGCAATCCATGGCGCAAATATTGCTAAAAATATGAAGAACCCGACTATGGTAAGACCGACCCAAGCGGAAGTATTTGGTTTGTGTCCAAGAATGGTCATGACTTAATCCGCCCTTGTTGCTTTGCGCAGTCTTGGATTGGCAAGAATAGCCAATATGTCTGCAATCGTATTGAGAGTGATGAATGTAGCGGCGAACAGAAGACCGCATGCTTGCACTACCGGCAGGTCGCGCTTGGTCACGCCATCAACCATATATTGGCCAACACCGGGATAAACAAACACCACCTCGATAACGACGACACCAACAATCAAATAGGCAAGGTTAAGAGCGATAACCGAAATAATTGGAGCGGCTGCATTAGGTAGCGCGTGTTTCAATATCACACGCGAACGTGGCATACCTTTGAGGAATGCCATTTCGATATAAGGCTGAGACATGATGGATAGTACGGAAGAGCGGGTCATGCGCAGCATGTGCGCTGCCACGAGCATGGTCAAAGTCAAAGCAGGCAGCGCGATTTTCATCAACATTTGGGAAAGCGGCATGCCGTCAAACACAGTTGATAGAGATGGGAACCACCGTAATTTGACCGCAAAAACGAGGATCAAAATATAGGCGATGAAGAATTCTGGTACTGAAATCGTGGCCAAAGATACGATATTGGACCAACGATCCTGCCACTTGCCTTCGTTAATAGCGGCAATAATGCCAAGACCCACGGAAAGCGGCACCGCAATTAGCGCGGCAACACCTGCCAAAAACAGTGTATTTTTGAATTTTCTCATTAATTCAGGCAGAATTTCACGCTTATTAGTCAGTGCCTGACCAAAATCACCTTGGATGGCATTAAAGAACCATTCAAAATAGCGAACAGAGGCTGGTCGATCGAGCCCAAGCTCGTGGCGGAACGCCAACAAAGTCTCCGGCGTTGCGCCTTGACCGAGCACCGCACTGGCAACGTCACCAGGCAAAATTTCTGTGGCAACGAAAATTAGGACGCTCACCGCCAGTAGCGATAACAGCCCGAGGGCGATCCGCGTTAGAATAAATTTCAACATCAGATCGCCCCCGGTTTTTCTTATGAGTTAGTTAGACTTGGTTCAAGCAAACCAACCTTTTTCTGCAATACGATTGTCGTTCAGGTCATAACGGGCATGCGGCGCATTGCCCATTACGTTCTTGGCATAACCATCCAGATAATCAGTGATCGCAAAGCAGATCATGCCGCCGTCATCAGCGATAAGTTCCTGTGCCTTGCCATACTGTTCCTTGCGCTTAGCATCATCGAGCTCGATACGGGCATCAACGATAAGCTTCTGGAATTCTGGATTGACCCACTTTGAGTCATTCCATGCAGACGGTTGACCCTTTTCATCGGCGCCATATTCCTGCGTGAATGTCTGGTCAGCCGACAGACGACGACCCCAATACACGGCGCAGAATGGAACCTTGAGCCAAACATTGTCCCAGTATCCATCAGCAGAAACCTTGTTCACGGTCAGCTCAACGCCGGCCTTCTTCAATGATTCCTGATAGATTTGCGCGCAGTCAACAGCTGTTGACCAAGCACCTTCTGATGTCTGCAACTCAATCTTGGTACCGGCAGCGAGGCCTGCCTTCTTAAAGTGGAAGGCCGCCTTGTCTGGATCATAGGCGCGCTGTGGCATTGTTGTGTTGTAGTATGGGTTCAGTGCATCGAGCGTGTGGTCGTTACCAGGAACGGCATAACCATTATAAACCTGCTTGATGATGGCTTCACGATCAATGCCGTACTTCAAAGCAAGGCGAAGATCCTTGTTGGTGAATGGATCATCAGTGGTGTGCGACACGAAGCAGAAGCGATTGCCTGTACCCTTAGTGCGCGTGATGGTGAGGTTTGCATCCTTCATCAACAAGTCAACGGTACGAGCGTCAAGACGGTTACAAGCATGAATTTCACCGGACTGAAGCGCCGCAGTACGCGCAGCGGCGTCCTGAATGTTGCGAATTTCAACAGTTTCGAAGTTCGCACGACCTGGCTTCCAGTAGTCGCCACGGTTTTTGAATGTGAGGCGAACGCCTGGCTCGAAAGATTCGAGCGTATAAGCGCCCGTGCCAATTAACTTCTGCCAATCTGTGAAGTCCTTTGGAACTACGATTAAGTGGTAATCGCCCAAAATGACCGGGAAATCCGCGTTACCTGAAGAAAGGGTAACTGAAATTTCACTTGGTGAAACAGCCTTGATTTCCTTGATCTGCTCAAGAATGCCCTTGGCCGGTGATTTTGTATCTTCGCCACGATGGATTGAGATGGAGTAAAGAATATCATCAGCATCAAGCGCTTTGCCATTGGAGAATTTCACGCCCTGACGG